>JBBRGY010000108.1:0-9018 GCA_038223495.1 Burkholderiales bacterium
GATCAGGGCGTTGAGGGCATCGCCGCAAGCGACTTTCAAACGTCGGAAGTATTTGGCGCTCGAATTAGCGCACTCGCGGTCAAATTGGCGGGCTAAATCCTCAGTTTTATTCATTAACTTTATCGTGTAATGACGTTTACACGGGGGCTGGCGCTTAAAAATATCGTAAGTTGACTTAGGGTATTTTGGCAGTTTAGCCCCGGTATAAGCGGGAGTTCAGAAAAAAGCTGATAGTGACTACTTGGGCGTCGCCGTCGTTGTCGATGTCGGCACCAGCTTGATTACGCCACAGCTCACGCGCGGGCCTGCGTTGCCGAGCGGTTGCGACACGTAATCGTCTGGATTGCGCGTGATAACGATCGGCAGACCGATCACACTGTACTTGTCGGAGGCTAGCGAAATGGTGTCCACTTCCTGGCGCGTGGTGCCCA
The DNA here is from genome assembly GCA_038223495.1 of Burkholderiales bacterium. Taxonomy (GTDB): domain Bacteria; phylum Pseudomonadota; class Gammaproteobacteria; order Burkholderiales; family Casimicrobiaceae; genus Casimicrobium. Next base: position 432 of record JBBRGY010000108.1, read on the forward strand.
GCCCCGCAGCGTCGGTTTTGATGTTGAACATGGCGCCCGCGTGGCGCAAGATGTACGAAGGATCGCCGTGTGGATTGCCATCCGGATTGAAATGTGCGCCCGTTCCCACCCCGTTGCCGGAACAGTCGGCCACGGTATGGATGTGAAATCCATGCTCTGAAAATGGTTTGAGTCCGCTGATCTCCGCCTTGACCAGCACACGATTCGTGCCGACCTGCGTCAATGTCACGGTACCGGTGGGCTTCAGATTGGCAGCTGCGGCAGCAGTCGTGGGCATCATTTCTGCAATCGCAACGATCGGTTTTTTTTCTTCAGACATGCTTTTGCAGCCTGCCAGATTTAGAAAGGCGATGGCGGTTAAGGCTGTGCTGGTCGCGATGAAAAATCGGGTCACAGATGAGTCTCCTTGAAATTGGCGGGGCTATCGTTTCGTGCACTGTACATGTGCGCCGATGGCCGGAGTCGGTTGTGTAGAAAGCGACGGTAGCACAGAGCACTCGCGATGCCACGGCGAACATTCGTCTTGCTGACACGCGTGCGAACTGCTACGCTCGCGCCGCTTAAAGGAGTAACAAGCATGACATTCAAATTTCCCCACACTGCACTCGCGATCGGCCTGATTCTGACGCTTAGCGCCTGCGCGCAAAACAGCGCAATGCCCACCACACCGGTCACCTCAGTCGCCCCCACTGCGCCGATGCAGGTCACCGTGAGCACGCCGAAGCTCGCCGCCGGATACGAAAAAGTCGCTGCCTCACCGGGCGCGAATCTTTATTTCATCAACCTGAAAAATGGTGAAAGCGTTGCTTCGCCGGTCACGGTTCAATTCGGATTGAGCGGCATGGGTGTTGCGCCAGCGGGCATCGAAAAAGCGGGCACCGGGCATCATCATTTGCTGATTGATGTGGCATCACTTGACGTCAATGCGCCGATCCCGAATGGCGACAGCACTCGCCATTTTGGTCTGGGTCAGACGGAGGTCACGTTGCCGATGACTCCGGGCAAACACACGCTGCAATTGCTGCTGGCCGATCAGAACCATATCCCGCATCATCCACCTGTGATGAGCGAGCGGATCACGATCACCGTCAGGTAGTTGCTGGAAGGTAGGCGCGGCGCGAGTCGCCCTATTTTCGAATCTGAAACACCGCTGTCTCGCCGCGCACGTTCGGCAAAAACTTAATCGCGCTGCCACCGGCTAGCGCTACACGACGCACGACCGTGATGCACTTGTCGGCACAAAACACGTCAAAGTCAGTGATCGTTGAGAAATGAACGTTGGGCGTGTCGTACCACTGATACGGCAAACGTTTCGACACCGGCATGCGACCGCCAAAACCGAGCTGCCAACGGACCGACCAATGTCCGAAATTCGGCAGCGTCACAATGGCGCTTTTGCCCACGCGCAACACTTCCCGCACGAGCGCTTCGGTGTGTCGTGTGGCCTGTAAGGTCTGCGACAAGATCACCACGTCGAACGCGCCGTCATCAAATAGATTAAGGCCACTTTCGATATTGCCTTGCAGGACATTCAGGCCGCGATTCAAACAGGCGAGTACCGCTCCGTCTTCGATTTCCACGCCGTAGCCAATGGTCCCGCGCTCACGTTGCAGTCGCGCGAGCAGTTCACCATCACCGCAACCCAAATCGAGTACGGACGCGCCCTGCGGCACCCAGTTGGTGACCACATCAAAGTCGGGGCGAACATAGGCGGCGCTCATACTTTGATTCCCTCGAAGGTTGACCGCAACAGCGCGTGGTACTGCGGGATCGGCATCAGGAATGAATCGTGGCCTTCGACGGATTCAATTTCGGCGAAGCTCACGTCGTGTTTGTCGACCAGCAGAGCGCGCACAATTTCTTTTGAGCGTGCGGGTGAAAAGCGCCAGTCGCTGGTGAAGGCGGCGATGAAAAATTTTGCTTTGCTTTTAGCGAAGGCCGCGCTCAAGTCATCATCAAACGCGCGTGCTGGATCGAAATAATCGAGTGCTCGCGTCATTAGTAAATAGGTGTTCGCGTCAAAGTAGCCAGCGAATTTATCGCCCTGATAGCGCAGGTAACTTTCTACCTCAAATTCCGCTTCGAAACCGAACTGATAGTCCTCGCCTTTCAGCACACGACCAAATTTTTCGCCCATCAAATCATCGGACAAATACGTCAAGTGGCCGAGCATGCGCGACAGTCGCAGACCTCGCTTCGGCACGACGCCGTGCGCATAGAAATTTCCGTCGTGAAAATCAGGATCGGTGCGAATGGCCTGCCGCGCGACTTCGTTAAAGCCGATGTTTTCGGCCGAGAGTTTTGGCGCGGCAGCGATAGCCAGTACATTGCGAACGCGTTCCGGGAAGTCAATCGCCCACTGCATCGCCTGCATGCCGCCGAGCGAGCCGCCGAGAATCGCGGCAAACGATTCGATGCCGAAATGATCGGCCAGTTGAACCTGCGTGCGTACCCAATCCGGCACGGTGACGATTGGAAAATCACTTCCGAACGGTTTGCCTGTCACCGGGTTAATCGTTCCGGGTCCGGTTGAGCCATGACATCCGCCCAAATTATTTACGCCAATGATGAAGAATTTACGCGTATCGAGCGGACGGCCGGGGCCAATGAGGTTGTCCCACCAGCCCTCAGACTTTGAAGGATCGGGCGCGTCTTTGTAAAAACCAGCGACGTGATGATGACCCGACAGGGCGTGGCAAACGAGCACCGCGTTAGACCGCGCAGCGTTGAGTTCGCCATACGTTTCGACCATCAGATCAAAGCGGGGAAGCGTTGCCCCAGAGGCGAAAGTCAGCGGCGTCTCGAACGCAATTTTTTGCGGCGAGACGTAGCCGACAGAGTCAAAAGCAATATCCATAATTCATTAGCAACAAAAAAGCCCGGAAGCCAAATACCGTGAGGTGGGCTTGCGGGCTTGTCGTGAGACGAATAGAGGAGTCTGCTCTGACGTCGCTTTAGCAATTTTGACCGCAGTTGGTACTGCAATCTCGCCCGCAAGCTGTTTCTTTCAAATCGGCGATGACTAATGATAACCAAATTGGACGAATAGGCAAACGAACCACGAAAAAATCGGCAAAGGTGCCGGTTTACAGCCGCTGTACGCGTCGGTCGTAGCGACTACAGCGCGTTCAGCCGCAACAACGCCGCCGCAATTTTGTCGGGATCATCGGTGCGCAAAATGCGATTCGCAATGGCTTCGCAGTCGACGATGCTTGATGTCAAAACGCGTTGCTTGATTGTCAAAAGCTGCGCTGGATGCATCGAAAAATTACGCAATCCAAAACCCAATAGCAAGCGCGTGAGCCGCAGCTCGCCGGCCATTTCGCCGCATACTGCAATCGGCGTGTTCGATTTGTTTGCGGTGCGAATCGCTTGAGCGATGAGCTTTAAAACGGCTGGATGCAACGGGTCGTACATGTGCGCGACCGCGTCGTCGGTGCGATCAATGGCCAACGTGTACTGAATCAAATCGTTGGTGCCAATCGACAAGAAGTCCAGGCGTTCGGCGAAGTACGACAACGACAACACCGAGGCCGGAATCTCGATCATGGCGCCCACCGGCACGTCGTTATCAAACGGAATTCCGAGCGCAACGAGCTCCGCTTTGGCTCGCGCGATGAATGCAAGCGTTTGCGTAATTTCGTGCGCGTTGGCTATCATCGGAATCAGGATGCGGATTCGGCCAAACGCACTGGCCCGCAGGATGGCGCGTAGCTGCGTCATAAAAAGCTTCGGCTCGGCCAGGCAAAGACGAATCGCACGCAGTCCGAGCGCCGGATTGTCGCTGTGACGATCACCCAATCCCGGCATGCGCTTGTCGGCGCCCAGGTCGAAAGTGCGGATGGTGACTGGGCGGCCCTGCAATCCTTCAACTACAGCGCGGTAGGACTCGAATTGCTCGTCCTCCGTTGGTAGATCGTGACGGTGCATGAACAAAAATTCTGAGCGGAACAGACCGACGCCATCAGCACCATTTTCAATACATCCTGTAATGTCGGACGGCAGCTCAATGTTGGCGTTGAGATCAATCGCCGTGCCGTCGATCGTGACTGCGCGTGTGCTGACCAGACGCTTGAGCTTCTTGCGTTCAAGTAGCTGGCTGCTTTGCTTGTGCTCATATTCAGCCAGCACATGCTGATCGGGATTGACGATGACAAGGCCGTTGTCACCGTCCACAATCAACAGCTCGGATTCGCGCAATAAATAACGTGCGTTATGCATTGCCACGACCGCCGGAATGCCGAGCGAACGGGCAACAATCGCGGTGTGCGAGGTCGCGCCACCCACGTCGGTAACAAACGCTGCGAAAGCGGATTCCTTGAAATGAATCGCGTCGGCTGGCGATAAATCGTGTGCCACCAGTGCGGTTGCGTGATCAGGGTTGATGAGCGGTAATTCGCTCGGTCTGCCCATCAGGGCTTTGACGATGCGCTCAACCACTTGCACGACGTCATGCGCTCGCTCACGCAGATACGGATCTTCAAATTGCTCGAACTGTTCGACCAGTTCTTTCATCTTTTGCGTGACTGCCCATTCCGCGTTGCAGTGCAATTCGGCTATCGCGACTTTTGGATCTTTCGCGATGTGCGTGTCGGTCAGGATCATCCAGTGAACATCGAGAAACGCGCCGAATTCAGCCGGTGCGTCGTGGCCTTTCATGCGTTCGTGCAACGCTTCGAACTGGGATCGCACCGTCGCTATCGCCGTATCGAAGCGGAGTAGTTCGGCCTCAACCTGCTCGGGCGCAATGTCGTAGTGAGCGACTTCCAGCGTGGCATGGGAAACGAGCTGAGCGCGCGCAATCGCAATGCCCGGCGAGGCAGCCACACCATGCAGCACAAAAGAGATTTTACTGCCAGGCGAGGTGGGTGAGAGGGGTTCAGTCATTGCGTTCACGGGCTAAATGTAACGCGTAAGCCGCCCAAGCCAACGGCTTCTATTCGTTGAACTCCGCTTGATAGCCGCTAGCGGAAACTGTAGGTCAAAGCCAGTGATACGAGGTCATAATTGAGCTTGCCGTTTGAGCGCTCAGGATCTGTGCCGCCAAACGCGAAATTGCGGCCGATGCCTGTCGTACGTTCCCAGCCCAACTGCGCATCTATGGCCGGTGTGATGTCGTACCCGAGACCTATGCCGAAGTGGGGGCGCGTTTGATGATCGGTCGGCGCATTGAAAGAATCGAGACCGGACAAGACGATGTCGTGGCTGTATTTCAGCGAGCTGCGCATCATTCCCACTCGACCTGAAAAGGTTAGTTTTGGTATGACTTCAGCGCTGGCGACCAAGTCGAGTGCGATGCCGTCGGCACGCCAGTCGGCAGCATATTGTCGGGTGAACCTATTGGGGCCTGAGAATTGGTAAGCACCATTGAATCTACCGAAATCAACGTAGCTCAATTCGGCTGCGAGGTTGCGATGGAACTGATACCCAGCGAAGAGTTTGCCGCCATTGTCACTGCGAACACTGGTGATATTCGCAATGGTGTTGCCGCCGGTCAGGACTCGTCCAGCACTCAAAACTTGTCCGTTGAAGTCGCCCTGCGCATTGGTGACGCCGTACGCGCCGCCAATGTAGGCGGTGGGCGTGAATGACTGTGCGGTGGCACTTCCCACTGCTGCGATTGCAGTGCCTGCCGTGACTAGAGCGATTAAGGCGGTTGAAAGCGAACGTTTGCGCGTGTGCGCTTGATGATCTTTATGCATGATCCCTCCAAAAGTGACTCGTGTCGGACACAAAAAATTACGTCCTGCACTTATCAGACTCGTTGAGAGAGGAAAGTTTCCCTTTTTCGCTGTTCGATCCCTCGTCAGGTTGTCAGACCTGACGAGGGCTTGGTGCTATTCAGCCTCGATTTTTGCCGTCTTCGTGAGCTGACCCCAGCGTTTAACTTCGGAGTCAATCAGCTTGGCCAAACCCGCCGCATCGCTTGGGTCAAGGTCAAAGCCACCCGCGTTTAACTTTTGTTTGACTTCCGGAAGCGCCAGCACTTTCAGCAAAGCGGCTGAGAGCTTTGCGGTGACTTCTTTAGGCATATGTGCTGGCCCAACAAGCGCAAACCATGGCACCAATTCGTAGCCTGGAACCTGTTCGGTAATCGCTGGCAAATCAGGCAGAGCGGCAGAACGCTTAAGGCTCGTGACACCAAAGGATTTAACTTTGCCGCCTCTGATTTGGGCTTGCGCATTGCCCAAATCGGCGAATACGACTTCGATGGAGCCACCGAGCATGTCGGTGATCGCGGGCGGAATGCCCTTGTACGGAATCATTTGCATATCGCCCTGAATCATTGAGGCGAACAAGGAACCCGATACCCAAGAGCCCGACGAGCCCTGGCCGAAGCGAACTTTGCCGGGGTTTGCCTTGACGTACGCGATGAAGCTCTTCAGATCCGTCGCGGGCACTTTGTCGTTCGCGATTAGCACGAACGGCGTGGTCGCGATTTTGCCAATCGGTGTGAAGTCTTTGGCCGGGTCGTATGGCACTTTTTTCAGCAGGCTGACAACGGCGGCTTGAGTGGTGCTGGTGGTGACTAACAGGGTGTAGCCATCGGCAGGTGCGTTCTTGACCTCAGCCGCACCAATGGTGCCTTGCGCGCCCGCCTTGTTGTCGACAACGATGCTTTGTCCAAGCTCTTTGCCCATGACGTCGGCGAGCTGGCGGGCGACGACGTCAGTGGCGCTACCGGCCGGAAACGGTACGAGAAATTTGATCGGTTTCGCGGGGTACGCCTGAGCAAAACTAAGCGTTGCGGCAAGCAATGAGCAAGCTGCGATAAGCGGTGAAAGTCGCATGGAAAATGCCTTTGAGAGTACGCGTTGGAACGCTTGATCGCGTGGGCCAACTGGAGAAGTCCGCCCACATTGTAGAAAAGCTCAGAAATACGAAATCACAACGAACCCGATTTAGCAATACAGCTTTTTTATGAAAGTCTTATTTCACGGGGGCTAAGCGCAAAATAGTGAAAAAGTCGACTTGTATAGAAATAAAATGCTAGCCCCTGTGTAATAAGACTTAAGTAAAAAAGCTATTAGAAAAAATAGACACAATAATAATTTATGGAATCAACTTCCATAATATGGAAGTTTCGCTAAAATGATCATGAGTGACGCGCGATGAGCGCATCTTTTTTCATTGTGCAATGCACACACGCGACAATGACGCTGAGGCGTCGCGTGATAGTGCCCTTTGCACGTGAACGGCACCCGAAAACTGTAAGGAGGAGTGACATGGAAAAGCCATCAGGCCCGAGTGATTTAGACCCTAGAGAAACCAACGACTGGCTCGATTCGCTCGATAGCGTGATTGCCAACGAAGGCTACGAACGCGCGCATTTCCTGCTTGAGGCGCTATTCGACAAAGCCCGCCGCACGGGTGGCAACGCACCGTTTTCCCCAAATACGGCGTACCTGAACACCATCCCGACGCACCTGGAGGCTAAGAGCCCCGGCGACCACGCGATGGAGCACAAGTTGCGCAGTTACGTTCGCTGGAACGCGGCGATGATGGTGTTGCGCGGTGGCAAAAAAGATCTCGAATTGGGTGGACACATCTCGTCGTTCGCCTCCGCCGCCACGCTCTACGACGTTGGCTTCAATCACTTCTGGCACGCGCCGTCGGCCGATCATGGTGGCGATCTGGTCTATATCCAGGGGCACAGTTCGCCGGGTGTTTATGCGCGCGCTTTTATGCTGGATCGACTGACATCGGAACAGATGGACAACTTCCGTCAAGAGGTTGACGGCAAGGGCATTCCGAGCTATCCGCATCCTTGGCTGATGCCGGATTTCTGGCAGATGCCGACGGTATCGATGGGTCTTGGCCCGCTGATGGGCATTTATCAGGCGCGCTTTCTCAAGTATCTGCATGCACGCGGCCTCGCCAACACCGAAGGCCGCAAGGTTTGGGTGTTCTGCGGTGACGGCGAGATGGACGAGCCGGAATCGCTCGGCGCGATCAGCATGGCGGGCCGCGAAAAATTGGACAACCTGGTGTTCGTCATCAACTGCAATCTGCAGCGACTCGACGGCCCGGTGCGCGGCAACGGCAAGATCATTCAGGAGCTTGAAGGCGACTTCCGCGGCTCCGGTTGGAACGTGCTCAAACTCATCTGGGGCGGGTATTGGGATCAACTACTCGCACGCGATAAAGATGGCCTGCTCGTCAAGCGCATGGAAGAAGTCGTCGACGGCGAATATCAGGTGATGAAGGCGCGCGACGGTGCGTACGTTCGCGAGCAATTCTTCGGTAAGTATCCGCAGCTGCGCGAGATGGTGGCAAGCATGTCAGACGATGACGTGTGGCGCTTAAACCGCGGCGGCCATGATCCGCACAAGATTTATGCGGCCTACGATTCAGCGGTCAAACACACAGGTCAGCCGACGGTGATCCTCGCCAAAACGGTGAAGGGCTACGGCATGGGCTCCAGCGGCGAAGGACTCAACATCGCGCATCAGGCGAAGAAGATGGATATCGAATCGCTGAAGCAGATGCGTGATCGCTTCGGTATTCCAGTCAAGGACGAAGACCTCGCCAGTTACCCATATTACAAACCCGCGGCCGACTCGCCCGAGATCAAGTACATGCGCGG
>JBBRGY010000109.1:0-8929 GCA_038223495.1 Burkholderiales bacterium
AGTTGCAAACTGTCTGGTCGGCTTTGTAGAAATCGAGTGGCTAAGAGCCTCGGAGCGGGTTTCCGAGGACAGTGGACCAAATCGTGCTGACAGTTGGCAGGCATAGCCACTCATATTGAAAGGGCATGAACTCATTCGATACGCCTCGTGGCATCAGCACGTCAAATTGTAGGGATTGATTTAAAAATCGTTCGCGACAATCTGGCCCATTCCAACATCGCTACCTCCAACAATTACCTACATTCGGACGACAATGCGACACATCCGCAGGACGCACCGAGTGGATAGGAATGCACCCGGAAAATCTGATTAACCGTGTCAATTTGCACGAAGGATACGATCACCCCCAGATGGAACGAGGCGTTGGCACTTCAGGTGTGGGCGAATCGGCGGCAGTTCATCGCAGCCGAGCTCACTGAGAAGATCGCCCCGACGCGTTTGGAGGGGATCAACCTGCGCGGCATTTTCCGATTCCCCACCGAGCGCTACGCGGAGCAAACACTGCCCTCGCAAACCCTCTCGAAAATCGTTGCTAACGCGTGAAATCGACGTCGAGTTCCTGCGGGCTGGCGCTCCACAAAAAACCGCGCAGGAAAGACATAGGAATCAATCACTTAGCCGACCCACCCCACGCCTGTGCTGGTTTCCAGCGTTGCGGATTTGGCAGCAAAAAAAAATGGACCCCTCACAGCACTCTTGCGAAGTTTTTTATCGATTGTGGCGACGGGTAGCTGCAGTCGCAGCGCAAGCTCCAGATACTGAGCGTCGTAGCCTGAGAGCTTGTACTCGCGCGACACCGACGCTACGCTGGGCGACAAGGCTCGTGGCGCAGTTGGGTCTGTCTCAATCGGCAAGCGATTCAACCGCGCAAAGTTTGAGGCGATTGTCGATTCGCCAATCTTGGCGTCGTCCTCGGCGCAGCGCAATACGTGAACGAGCTCAGAGTGCCAAAGCGCGGGCACGTGGGCAGAATTCTCCGCCAGCGAATCAAGCACGCGGTCGGCGTAGGCACGATCCGCGGCCGAGCCGTCATGCAGCGCTCAACGGATCGCCACCGATGCATAGAGCATAAACGCTAGGGACACTAGCGGCGGCCTTTGATCCGGCAAGCATCAAAGGTCGTTTGATCGATCGAGCTGGCGCCCGCTCGTCCTCGCGACAGCTTTATCGCGGCGATGACCGCACGCCTGTCGTCGGCATCAGCGGCAAGCGCGGAAACCAGTCGCGCGACCGGCGTACCGCGACTCTCGATGGTCACCGTCTCGCCAGACGCTACCCCCTTGAGCAAATCAGCGAGGTGGGTTTTAGCCTCGTAAACACCAACACTCAACATGGTTGCAACCACTCTCAAAGACTCATTGTAGTCTTCTAACTAGACCAATTGATCGAACAATAAGAGCGCCATTTAGCTAGGAGCGTCGCGGTGGACTGAGCAACTTTTGGTATGCGGCATGCACTATTGGTCGCGTCTGCTCAGCGGTGTTTGAACCTTTAGAAAGTCTCATTCGAGCATGCCCTCGTGCTTGATGAATGCAAGAATTTCGTCGACGCCCTGTCCAACCTTGAGATTCGAAAAAACAAACGGTTTATTGCCACGCATTTTTTTTGTGTCGTGCGCCATCACCTCGAGCGACGCTCCGACGTGCGGTGCGAGATCAATTTTGTTGATAACCAGCAGATCACTTTTCATGATTCCGGGCCCGCCTTTTCTCGGGATTTTTTCGCCCGCCGCCACGTCAATCACGTAGATTGTGAGGTCGGACAATTCGGGTGAAAACGTCGCCGCCAGATTGTCGCCTCCACTCTCCACAAAGATCATGTCAAGGCCGGGAAAGCGCTTGTTCAGACGATCCACCGCTTCGAGATTGATCGACGCGTCCTCGCGAATGGCGGTGTGCGGACAGCCGCCGGTTTCGACGCCGATGATGCGGTCCGCCGCTAAAGCTGAGTGATCCACCAGAAACTGCGCGTCCTCTTTGGTGTATATGTCGTTAGTTACGGCTGCGAGGCTGTACTTATCGCGAAAGCGCTGACAAAGGAGTAGCGTCAGCGCGGTCTTCCCGGAGCCCACTGGGCCACCAATACCAACGCGCAACGGTCCGTGTGATGACGGTGAATTTTCAGTTTTCATGAGCGGAATAGTCGCGAATATTGCGTTTCGTGTTGCATTTGAGAAATCGCGAGCCATGGTGAAGCACTCGACCAATCGGCCTCGTCTATCAGCATCGCAGAATCAACAGCGGCAGTCACCGCGTGCCCCAGCGCAAACAATAATTTTTGTGCGGCAATTTGCCCCATCGGTAGCGCCTTCGCCATCACCATCACCTGATTCTCGGTAAAGCCAAACACATAGGCTGCCAACCCGTCGCGAACACACACGCCGCTGGCCAGCGCAGCAAGCGCCGCACCGACCGGGGCGGATACGCGCTCAAGCGCTGCCAACGTGCTGCGCTGCATCGGGGTGATGGCAACGACCTCACGGCACCAAGCGGCGTAAGAGAAGCCAACTTGCAGCGTCTCAGCGCGCGGTTCCGCTGATTCTCGCGACGCGATAAATTCGGCGTTAAGTCGCGTGACTTCTGGCTCGTTTTCGCGCTGCCAAGCAGCAAAACCTGCGACATAAACCGATGCTTCAAACCGAGCAAACACGTGTAGCAAATGAGCTTCAATCCAGCACTCTGCAGTCGCTGCACTGGTGACGTCGCCGCATTCAATCGCCCACTCGAGTCCCTGCGAATAGCTATACGCTCCGACCGGTAGCGCGGGCGAAGCCAGCTGTAGCAAACGTGGCAGGGTGCTCAACGGTCTTCGTTCCGCAGCGCAAAATGGTCGTGAATTTTGCCGCCATGCCCCTGATCGTCATGCGAATGATGCACATGGCTGTGCCCATACGCGCCGCTCTCCGGTTGAAATCCACGCCGCACTTCCACAACTGTGCCGCCTAGCCCTTCCGACATGGCGCGCAAGACGTGATCGGGCAGCATCAACAGGTATTCCCCTTCTACCTGCAATGGCACATGGCGATTGCCGATGTGATAGGCGATTGCCATGAGTTTCGCGGCACTTTTCGCGCGCACTTCATGGAGCGATTCGTCGGCGGCAATCACCTCGACAATGCGGCCGTCGCTGAGCGCCAACTTATCTCCATGCGAGAGCACCGTGCCGATTCTGAGTTGAATGCCAATCTCTTCGCCGCTCGCCATCGTCGAGCGCAGGCGAGACTTCTCGCGTTGATCAAACGAAAGTTCAACAAATTCAACCGCCTGAATGTCGCGCGGGACTAAGTGAGTCGCTATTTGCATCGTTCCACCGAGCGCGCGTTATTGGCCGTGCTTAAGGGCCGTGAAGTTGAGTGCTTGATCATCAAAATAAAAAATATCGCTGCGCCATTGGCAGCACTTTAGCCGGCGCACAGATGAGCAGTTGCCCGTCCGCACGAACCTCGTAGGTCTCCGTATCGATCTCCATGTCGGGCATGTAGCCGTTCAGAACCATGTGCTGCTTGCGTACTTTGCGGATACCTTTTACTGGTGCAACCACCTTTTGCAGACCGTACTTTTTGGCGACACCGAGCTCGTACGACGCATTCGACAAAAACGTGATTGATGATGAATTCAACGCGCCACCGAATGCAGCAAACATCGGTCGCCCGTGCACGGGCTGCGGGGTGGGGATCGACGCATTGGCGTCACCCATCAGCGCCCACGCTATCTGCCCCCCCTTCAAAATCAAAGACGGTTTCACGCCGAAAAAAGCGGGGCGCCAAAGAACGATATCGGCCCACTTGCCCTCTTCGAGCGAGCCGACTTCGTGAGCGATGCCGTTGGCTAAGGCGGGATTAATGGTGTATTTAGAGACGTAACGAAGCGCACGAAAATTGTCGTTTCGAGATTGCGCTCTAATATCAGCGATCCCTTCACCCCATCCTTTTCTCGCTCGTGGCGCGGGGCAAGAAGGCGCGAGCCAGCCGCGCTGGACTTTCATTTTGTGTGCCGTCTGCCAGGTGCGCGAAATGACCTCGCCCACCCGCCCCATCGCCTGAGAGTCAGACGACATCATCGAGATCGCACCCAAGTCGTGAAGGATGTCCTCAGCCGCAATCGTTTCTCGACGAATACGCGATTCAGCAAACGCAAGGTCTTCGGCAATCGCTGGGTCAAGATGATGACATACCATCAGCATGTCCAGATGCTCATCGATTGTATTGACCGTGTACGGCATTGTCGGGTTGGTGGAGGCTGGTAAGAAGTTGTCGGTACCGATCACTTTCAAAATGTCGGGCGCGTGCCCGCCGCCTGCACCTTCGGTATGAAACGCACAAAGTCCACGACCTTTCGTCGCCGCAATCGTATCCTCAACGAATCCCGATTCGTTCAATGTGTCGGAGTGAATCGACACCTGCACGTCGTATTCGTCAGCAACGTTCAAACAGTTGTTGATCGCGGCAGGCGTGGTGCCCCAGTCCTCATGCAATTTAAGCCCAATGGCACCCGCTTCGATTTGCTCGGCGATAGGTTTGGGTTGACTGATGTTGCCTTTTCCGAGCAGCCCAAAATTCATCGGGAACGCATCGAGCGAGCGTAGCATTTCGCGCATGTGAAAAATGCCGGGGGTCACGGTCGTGGCGCTCGTTCCCGCTGCGGGACCCGTGCCGCCGCCCAGCATGGTGGTCACCCCACTGGCCAACGCCTCTTCGATCTGCTGTGGACAAATGAAGTGAATATGCGCGTCGATTGCGCCTGCCGTTACGATCATACCCTCGCCAGCGATCACCTCAGTGGCGCCGCCAATCGGTATGGTGACGTTTGACTGAATGTCAGGATTGCCGGCCTTCCCGATCTTCCAGACGCGACCATTTTTTAGGCCAATGTCGGCCTTGAGAATGCCCAGAGTTGCATCAATGATGAGCGCGTTGGTGATGATCGTGTCGGCGACTTTGGCGGCGGGCAATTGCGATTGGCCCATGCCATCGCGGATGACTTTACCGCCCCCGAATTTGACCTCTTCACCGTAAGTTGTGAGGTCTGTTTCAACCTCGATGAAAAGTTCTGTGTCGGCGAGACGAACGCGATCACCCGTGGTCGGTCCGTACATTTCAGCATAGGCGCGACGGGACAGTGAGCTCATTTTTTTGTACCAGGGCGGATCGGCCCTCTTGACGCAGCCTTGGTCACTGCCTTTGCCGCAACTTGCGACAGCGCACCCATCACTTTACCCTGAAAGCCAAACACCATCTGCCTGCCGGCCAGTGACACCAATTCAATCGTTCGCGATTGCCCTGGTTCGAAGCGAACGGCTGTACCCGCCGCGATGTTGACGCGCATACCAAGCGCGGCCCCTCGGTCAAAATCGAGCGCGTCATTCGTTTCAAAAAAATGATAGTGGGAGCCGACCTGAATCGGGCGATCCCCTCTATTCGATACGGACATTTTCAACGTTTTTCGGCCTAGGTTTAGCTCAACATCGCCGTCGAGCGTAAGGATTTCACCAGGGATCATTTCGCCCTCACTGAATCGGGTGGTGAACGGTGACAAGCTTCGTTCCATCCGGAAACGTCGCCTCAACCTGGATTTCAGGAATCATCTCCGGCACGCCTTGCATCACGTCGTCGCGCCTCAGAATGGTTGTGCCGAAACTCATGAGCTCGGCCACAGTACGGCCGTCGCGCGCACCTTCGAGTATCGCCGCGGCTATCAGCGCGACCGATTCGGGATGATTGAGTTTCAGCCCGCGAGCTTTGCGCCGCTCTGCCACTAGACCGGCGGTGAAGATGAGCATTTTGTCTTTTTCTCGCGGACTCAGATCCATAGGTTTCCCATGACTATTTAAGTGCTCCAGATGCGCGGTAGCGATGGTTTTCGCCCAAACACCTGCATACGTATTCTGCTCCAAACGCCTATGAGCAAGTTGCGTACCGTTTCGGGCGCTTCGCCAATGGCTTTGACGACAATCAATCCCGGCTCAGGGGCGGATGCGGCGGCGAGCGCGTAGTCGGCTACGGCGGTACGGACGTCTGCAAGCAATGCGTCGGTGTTTAGAGCTAGCGGAGAAAAGACGATCCACGCGCACGCTGTGACTGGCATTCCGCGCAGGCCCAGTGGAGAGGTAAGCAACGGGTCGTCGCCAACAAGCACCATCGACTCGCGCCACAACGGTGCGCCAGTGCCCGCTCGCACCAATCGAATGCGTTGACGAAACTCGCCCGTTCTGAAGCGTTCGCCGCACGCTGTGCGTCCGAGACAGAGCATGTCCCACCCGAAGAAACGTGCCTCGGGCGCGAGCGTGATTACAAGCGACTGCTGGGCAGAAGTGCCGTCGAACACAATTGATTCTTGCGGCATCCATTCCAGTGCGGCGGCATCTGCAACATCAAGTTGTGTCAACGCACTTGCGTGTTTGCCCGTCGAGCGATACCACTTCTGCGCGCCGGGGGTGGTGATCACAGCGGATGCGTTTTGATCGACTTGCACGTTAATTGCCAGACTGTCGCCAGCGACAATTCCACCAGGCGGATGCACGACAATGCCGTGGCAAATATCGTGCCCTTCGGGGTAGAGCGGCTTCAGGATTCGCAGCGGCCCGAAGTGATCGCGCTCGGTCACCACTGTGCGCGTTTCGCCCGAAATCTCCCGCGGCTCGAAGCGAATATTTAGATGCGCCGACCAGCCGTGTTCTGGCTCCTCCGCCCCGGAGGGGGCGGCGCCAGCAGCATTTCGCCAGAGCGCTTCCGTGAGAGACGCAACTTTTCTTGAAGCCGTCGAGCGCGTACCGATGCCGTCCTCGCCGCCGGGACCTCCCCCCATAAGGTGGGACGGAGAAATTTCGCTAACCGACTTCAAACCCCGGGGCGATTCAAAATCATTGTCGCCTCGACGCCCGCCAACACAGCTCGAATGCATGGGGCGACGTGTTGTTCCTGCCGAAAGTCCCGATTTGGATCCGAATCTTGGTTTGGCGTCGCCATTACATGCCCTCGGTTTTATTGGCTTTTTAGAGGAGTCCGTTGTGAGCCCCCTGCTTTCAAGGGGAAGGCTGCACAAGCCTGAGGTCGACCGGTTCTGTCCAACACTGAAACGTTCAATCGTGAGCTTCCAATCTAGCGAAAGGACTAAAGGGGAACTCTAAGAATTCACTTTATCGGCATGCAGTGAGCGGCTCGCGATGCCCTTCGAAAGAGCGTATGCATACATGCATGAGGATTTCGAGTGCCGCACATCCAAGCAAATGGGGCCTGATGAATAAATGTTTTGGAGACATTCAAAATCGTAGGAAATGGTACTGCAAGTGCAAGTGCGGGTCAAGAAAGCGCCGTGCCCAACGTGGTGCCTGGGTATGGGCGCGCGACGCGGTGGCTAGATCGACACTAGTTGCCGTGCACCGTCGGTTTCCATATCCGCGCCATGTCCACGTTTGATGACTTCGCCACGCTCAAGCACGATGTATTGATCGGCAAGATCGGCAGCGAAATCGTAGTACTGTTCGACCATTAAAATCGCCATAGTTTTGCGGTCGGCGAGAAGGCGCAGCACCCGGCCAATATCCTTGATCACGCTCGGTTGAATGCCTTCGGTTGGCTCATCGAGAATCAGAAGCCTCGGGTTCGCAGCCAGTGCACGCGCGATGGCCAATTGTTGCTGTTGCCCACCAGAGAGGTCACCGCCGCGACGCCCGAGCATTTGTTTGAGCACGGGGAAGAGTTCGTAGAGTTCACCCGGAATCTGTGCGCCCGCCGACTTGTAGGCGAGGCCCATTTTCAGGTTGTCCTCTACCGTCAAACGACCGAATATTTCGCGGCCTTGCGGTACGAATCCGATGCCTTGCCGGACCCGCTCGTACGAAGTATCCTTGTGAATTGCCGCTCCGTCTAGGGTGATGCTGCCGGTTTTGATCGGCACCACGCCCATGATGCTTTTGAGCATCGTCGATTTGCCAACGCCGTTGCGTCCGAGCACTACCGTGATTTCACCGATTTTGGCGTCTAGCGATATGTTCCGAAGAATATGGGAGCCACCGTAGTACTGGTTGACGTCTTTTAGCTCAAGCATGGTTGTTACCGCCCCAAATAGACTTCAACGACACGTTCGTTCGCCTGCACATCCGCAAGTGCACCCTCCGCGAGTACGCTGCCTTCATGCAGCACAGTCACGATTTTTTTCTTTTCTCGCTGCACACCGTTGACCAGTTCGCCGATGAACTTCATGTCGTGTTCAACCACCACCAACGAATGTGTACCTTCGAGCGACAGGAAGAGTTCAGCCGTGCGCTCGGTCTCTTCATCCGTCATGCCAGCAACGGGTTCGTCAAGCAACAACAGCTTGGGGTCTTGCATGAGAAGCATGCCGATTTCCAGCCACTGCTTTTGACCGTGTGAAAGGTCGCCCGCCGTGCGTGAACCGCTGTCGCGCAGGTGAATGAGTTTCAACATTTCTGCTATGCGGTCATAGTCAGCGGAGTTCAGTTTGTGCATCAATGAGGCTCGAACGCGACGATCCATTTTGAGGGCGAGTTCGAGATTTTCGAAAACGCTGAGTTGCTCAAAGACCGTAGGTTTTTGGAACTTTCGTCCGACGCCGCGGCTGGCAATTTCGCTCTCGCGCAGGCGCAGCAAATCGATGTTCGATCCGAAGAACGCCCGTCCGCTGTCGGGTTTGGTCTTGCCGGTGATGACGTCCATCATCGTGGTCTTGCCTGCGCCGTTCGGTCCGATGATGCAGCGCAGTTCACCGACGGCAATGTTGAGCGTCAGCTTGTTCAGAGCTCGGAAACCATCGAATGAAACGGTGATGTCATCAACGTAGAGGATGCCGCCGTGCGCGACGTCTACCTCGTCGGAGGCGGACACGACGCGACCGTAACTGGCTGATTGTCCGCCGGACTCGCCAATCGTTTGACTCGCAGCAAGTTTGGCAAGGTAGGCCTCGCGCCGTTT
>JBBRGY010000110.1:0-8922 GCA_038223495.1 Burkholderiales bacterium
TGAATGGATAGACCTCAGGCGTCAGTAACCATATGCGAGCTCGAACAGATTTACCAGCTACCGCTCCAGTTTCGTCATCAAACTCATGATGCGTACAAGTGGAATAGTTAGGTCGAATGTCGTACTCGGGTCGATATCCAGAAAACACTTGCTTCACTTTGCCGTCAAGCCGTGTTGTCGTTAGCTCAAACAACACCTCGGCGTCATGCGATCTTGCTGGAGCGGACATACGACAATCCCTATCTAACGAAATTTCTACACATCCAAATTTCGCACCCCCAACGCATTCCCCTCAATAAACGCACGGCGCGGCTCAACTTCTTCACCCATCAACGTAGTAAAAATTTCGTCTGCTGCAATCGCGTCTTCGATCTGTACTTTGAGCAGGCGACGGACTTTCGGGTCCATGGTGGTGTCCCACAACTGCTCGGCATTCATCTCACCCAGGCCTTTGTAGCGCTGGATGGTGAGGTTGGCACGGGCTTTGTCGAGCAGCCAATCGAGGGCTTGCTTGAAGCCGGTCATGGTGGCTTCTTCGCGATTGCCTTTGCTGTCTACGCGTGAGACGACAGCGCCCTCACCGACCATAGATTGCAGCTCGGCGGCTTTCTTGATCTGCTGATAATCACCGCTGCCGAGGAAGCCTCCGGTGAGGACAGTTTGCGTGGTTCGCTTGTTGTGCGTGCGTTTAAGCAGCAGCAACCACTCTTCGGCCTTCTCGTCGTAGAACGGATCAACGGCGAGTTCTGGATCGGTGATGATGGCCTGC
Organism: Burkholderiales bacterium; assembly: GCA_038223495.1. Taxonomy (GTDB): domain Bacteria; phylum Pseudomonadota; class Gammaproteobacteria; order Burkholderiales; family Casimicrobiaceae; genus Casimicrobium. The sequence goes on from JBBRGY010000110.1 coordinate 770, forward strand.
ATTGAAGCGGCGCCAGCGATGGCTGAGGCTTCATCGGTGAGCGACACCGTTGCGCCGAGCAGCAAGGCGTCGAGCGCGCGGCGGTCAATGGTGCGCGAGTTGCGCTCGATGACGGCGTCAGCAACCAGATATTGCCGCGCGAGATCGGCGAGCGCGGTCTCGGACAATACAGCACCGTCAACCGTCGGTTTGAACTCGGCGCCTTTGAGCGAAATACGCAACAGGAATTGCTTCAATTCCAGCTCGTCCTTGAGGTATTGCTCCTCCTTACCAATCTTCGCTTTGTACAGCGGTGGTTGCGCGATGTAGATGTGGCCGCGCTCAACGAGATCGGTCATCTGACGATAGAAGAAGGTCAGCAACAGCGTGCGAATGTGTGCACCGTCGACGTCAGCATCGGTCATGATGATGATGCGGTGGTAGCGCAACTTCTCGACGTTGTAATCATCCTTGCCGAAGCCAGTGCCCATTGCAGTGATGAGGGTGACGATTTGCTCGGACGAGATGACCTTATCGAAGCGCGCTTTCTCGACGTTCAACACCTTGCCGCGCAACGGCAAAATCGCCTGGAATTTACGGTCGCGGCCCTGCTTGGCGGTACCGCCGGCGGAGTCTCCCTCCACCAGATACAGCTCACACAGCTTCGGATCTTTTTCCTGACAATCGGCGAGTTTTCCAGGCAGGCCCATCGAGTCGAGCACGCCTTTACGACGCGTCATTTCGCGCGCTTTACGCGCGGCTTCACGAGCACGCGCAGCGTCAACGATCTTGCCGCAAACGATCTTCGCGTCCGACGGATATTCGAGCAAAAAGTCCGCCAATTTCTCAGCGACGATTTCTTCTACGACCGGGCGAACCTCGCTTGAGACGAGCTTGTCTTTAGTCTGTGAACTGAACTTTGGATCCGGTACTTTGACCGACAAAATACAGGTCAATCCTTCGCGCGCATCTTCGCCAGACACTTCAACTTTGGCTTTTTTATCGAGCTCGTTCGAGGTGATGTATTTGGTGATCGTTCGCGTCATCGCGGCGCGCAGACCGGTCAAGTGAGTGCCACCGTCGCGCTGCGGAATATTGTTGGTGAAAACCTGAAGGTTTTCGCCGTAGCTGTCGTTCCACTGCATCGCGACTTCAACGGTGATGCCCGCTTTTTCGCTGATGCAATAAAAGATGTTTTTGTGCAGAACGGTCTTTGCCTTGTTGATGTATTCAACAAAGCTTTTGATACCGCCCGAATACGCGAAGTTTTCGCTTTTTCCCGTGCGCTGATCGACCAGCTCGATCTTGACTCCGTGGTTCAGAAATGAGAGTTCACGAATACGTTTAGCAAGAATTTCAAAGTGAAACTCAACGTTTGTGAATGTTTCCGTAGAGGCCATAAAGTGAACTTCGGTACCGCGACGATTGCGCGTTTCGCCGGTCACTTTGAGCGGAGCTACGGCTTCGCCGCGACGGAATTCCATTTCGTGCACTTTGCCGTCGCGCCAGATTTTGAGCTTCAACCAATCGGACAATGCGTTCACGACCGACACACCGACGCCGTGCAAACCGCCAGACACTTTGTATGAGTTCTGGTCGAACTTACCGCCAGCGTGCAGCTCAGTCATCACAATCTCGGCGGCAGAGCGCTTGAGATCATCGTCTTCTTTAATCGCAGTTGGAATGCCGCGTCCGTTGTCGGCAACCGAGATGGAGTTGTCTGCGTGAATGATGACCTTGATGTCGTCACAGATGCCAGCAAGCGCTTCATCAATTGCGTTATCGAGCACTTCGAACACCATGTGATGCAGACCGGAACCATCGCTGGTGTCACCGATATACATGCCTGGGCGTTTACGAACGGCGTCAAGGCCTTTCAGTATTCGGATCGAGTCTTCGTTGTATTCGTTTGCAGCAGGAGAAGCAGCAGCGGGCTTTTTATCGGTATCTGACATTGAATTTTTCTGTAAACGTAACGGTTGCGGAATGCGATGAAGCGACGACTTTGAATGCGAACTAACGCAAAAAAATTAAATCCGCATCGGCATCACAACGTATTTGAAATCGGTGCGACCCGGCACGGTGAACAGTGCGCTCGCTGCTGAATCCTGCAAAGCGATGGTGATCTCGTTCGATGACAACGTCGCCAATGCATCGAGCAGATAGTTGATGTTGAAGCCGATATCGACTGTGTTGCCCTCATAGGCAACTTCGATTTCTTCTTCGGCTTCTTCCTGCTCGTTATTGGTACAGGCAATTTTTAAGGCACCGTTCGACAGACTCACACGCACGCCACGGAAGCGCTCGTTCGACAAAATCGCCGCGCGCTGCAGTGTGCTCAACAGCAACAGCCGATCAATCGTAATGTGCTTGGTGTGCGAGGTTGGAATGACGCGGTTGTAATCGGGGAATTTGCCGTCGATCACTTTGCTCGTCAGCTCGATATTGCCAAAGCTGAAGCGAACCTGATTCGCGAGGATGTCGATGGTGATCGGCTCGTCTGTGTCCGCCATTAATTTCGACAACTCCATCACCGTTTTGCGGGGAACGATGATTTCCTGCTTCGAGAAATTACCTTCGACTGGCATCACGGCATAGCTCAGGCGGTGACCATCGGTGGCAACGCATACGAGCTGATCTTTCTCCAGAACGAACAACATGCCGTTGAGATAGAAACGGATGTCCTGCTGCGCCATCGCGAACTCGACCAGACGCAGAGTGGCCTTCAATAGCTTTTGCGGCAGCGAGAAGCTCTGTAGTTGCTCCTGGCTCATGGTCAGGCGGGGGTAGTCAGCCGCGGGTAGCGTTTGCAGGCTGAAGCGGCTTTTCCCGGCCTTTACGGCCATCTTTCCGTCCTTGGCATCGAGCGAGACTTCACTCGCGTCGGGCAAAGCGCGTAAAAGATCCTGTAATTTACGCGCGGCGACAGTGATCGACTGATCGCCACTATCAGCCACTTCAACTTTGGCCGAAATTTGCAACTCAAGATCGGTCGCTATCGTCGTGAGCGTGTTGCCTTTGTGCTCAAGCAACACGTTGGCCAAAATCGGTAGCGTCTGTCGACGCTCGACGATGCCGGACACAGCTTGAAGTGGTTTCAACACCAGATCGCGAGGTATGTTCTTAAATTGCATATATACGTAATCCTATTTAACAATGTGCGGGTGACGCTGTTAACAACTCTAAAAAGACAATAAATTCAATAACTTGTGCGTGATCAAAGGCTGGTTGAGCGACCTGTAACAAAAGCGCAGGAGTTGTGGACGGTAAATTTTGTGCACGATATTTCGGTACTTATCCACAAACGCTATCTATTTATCAACACCTTTTCTCATCGTAAAAATACTGTTTATAACACCAGATAACTACATGAATCAACTTCTTAAAACTTGCAACAAAAACGCGAAATCATGCTGAATCTGCGGGGTGCTTTCGCGTAGTGATGCGATTTGTCTGCACGCGTGCAGCACCGTCGTGTGATCACGATTACCAAAGTTCTGCCCGATTTCTGGCAAGGACATGGGAGTTAACTCTTTCGCTAACGCCATTGCCATTTGACGTGGTCGTGCCACGATGCGTGACCTCTTTTTGGAATGCATGTCGCTGACCTTGATCTTGTAATAGTCAGCAACCGTTTTTTGGATGTTTTCAATCGAAATCTGACGCGACTGAACGGCCAACAAGTCGCGCAGCGCCTCCTTGGCCACTTGCGGTGTGATCGATACGTTATGAAAGCCAGCATAGGCAATCACCCGCTTCAAACCACCTTCGAGTTCGCGCACATTAGAGCGAATATGTTTGGCGATGAAAAACGCGACTTGCTCGTCAAGTTCGACTCGGCTGTCGTTTGCCTTAGCCAGCAGAATCGCCACGCGCATTTCAGTTTCTGGTGGCTCAACCTGCACGGTCAGGCCCCAGCTGAAACGGCTTTTCAGCCGATCTTCGATACCTTCAATTTCTTTCGGATAAGTATCGCAAGTGATGATGACCTGTTTTTTGGCTTCGGTCAGCGCATTGAACAAGTAGAAAAACTGCTCCTGCGTGCTGCTCTTGTTGTTGAAGAACTGTATGTCATCAATCAACAGCAAATCAAGCGACGTATAGCTGTGTTTAAACGCATCCCACGCCTTGTTTTGATAGGCTTTGACCACGTCTGACACATAGCGCTCGGCATGGATGTAGCGAACCCGCGCTAGCGGACGCTCACGCAGCAGTTCGTTGCCAATCGCTTGCAATAAGTGGGTTTTTCCCAGACCGACACCGCCGTAAATAAATAACGGGTTGTAGGCTTCGCCAGGATTGCTGGCGACTTGCATCGCAGCTGCGCGCGCCAGTTGATTGGCCTTGCCGGTGACGAAGCTGTCGAAGGTAAAAGTTGGGTTAAGCGTGGATTCTTTTTGTGAGAAAGGGCTCACACCCATTGTCGGCGCGCTGCCAGGAAAGCGCTGAATTAGCTCATGTGTTGGGCCAGACACGTTTGCGGCCGCTTCTCGAGCAGATTCTGAAACAACAGCAGGAGCCGGTTCCGTAATCACGAACGTACTTTGGCCATTTCCCGCGACGGTCAAACGAATCGTATGCGGTTCAGGAAAATATGCCGACGCTAACGAATCAATAGTGCCTAAATAGCGGTCGCGCACCCACTTGCTGATGAACGCGTTAGGTGCCATCACGGTGACTGTTGAATCAGTTTCTTCGGCGCTCAACACGCGAAACCAGGTCGCGAACTGCTGCGACGAAAGTTCTCTTTCGAAGTGGCTTAAGCAGTGTGACCAGAACGATGACATGAGGCGTTTGCGATAAGTGAGGCAACGCGAAAACGCTGCGGTGGCGGCAAAAAAAGCCAGCGAAGAAAACGCCGTCTAACCCGGTATTTTACTGCGAATTCGCCCCAACGTGACACAGTTATCCACAGGCTGAAATCGTGCCTTGTAACCAACTGTAAGGATTGAAATTACGCTTCGCGAGTCTTCAACGTCACCCACGCACCGGTAAGTGCGACGACGATCCCAAGCCAAGTAAGCGCTTGCGGACGTAAACCTTCCCACAGAATGGAAACCATTACCGCGCCAATCGGTGCCAGTACTGAGATATACATCGTGCGCGCTGAGCCTTCGCGCTTGAGAAAGGTCAAATAGCACAAGAAAGCAACGATGGTCCCGAAGACCGTCAGATGGATCAGTGCGGCCCAGAAAGACGGTCTCAGGTCGAGGTGAAATGATTGACTAGACACCGCGCCATAGAAAAAAGTCGCCAACGCACCGTAGGCCATCGCCCACGCCGTATAGGTCACCACAGGTACATTCTGCGCGTTGAGCCGCATTGAACAGACCGCTGCGATACTCGATACCAGTGCGGCCACTGCCATTGCAGTCATGCCCATCAAAAAGGTAGGCGACAGATCCACGCGCAACACGTCTGGCAAGAAACACAAGGCTACACCCAATATGCCAAGCGTTCCGCCAATCCATGTCCGTCGGGTGATGGGTGTGCCGTAAGCGAAACGCGCGAGCGTGGGCGTAAAAAACACCATCAACGTGAATGCAATCGCCACCAATCCAGAAGGAATGGTCTCTTCAGCAATGTACGTCAATACGTAGCTAATGCCGTAGGAGCACAACCCAGCAACGAAGACCCAACCTTGAACCTTGTGTGGCAAGAAGATTGGTTCACCTCGAATCGCGAGCCACACAAAAAGCAACGTCGCAGCAATGCCAAAGCGTAGCCCCACCGCATAGGTCGGCGCGGTCACGCTACCTAGCTGCAAAGTGATCGCATAGAACGTCGTTGACCAGATCAGTACGGGAACGAGAAACAGAACCCAATTGCGACGGGACATAGGAAATGAGGACGCCATTAAATGCGCCCAAAAAATCAGGAAGAGCGCTAAACGGCGACCGGAATACGGCGCGGGAACCGGATATTGAGCTGCTTTAACTTGCGATAAAGATGCGTACGTTCCAGCCCCGCTTTGTCGGCGACCCGGCTCATGTTGCTCGACTCACGACCCAGCAGATTCTCGAAGTAAACGCGTTCGAACGCTTCGCGCGCTTCGCGCAGCGGTAGCTCGAAAAACTCAGGTGGCAGCGCGGGCCGCTCAGGCGCAGAGGTGTCGCGCAAATCCCCCAAAATCGCTTGCAGGTGATCGACAGTAATATCGTCGTTGTTCGAAAGCAAAAGGCTCGACAACACGCTCTGAAGTTGAATTAAATTTCCTGGCCACGGCGCAGATTCCAGCAATTGGCGAACTTCCACAGACAGCCGTGCTGGGGCATCCACTGAGAATGCCAGCGCACAGCGCTCAATCAAACCCGGCAGGTCCGCCCGACGCGCGCGCAGTGGTGGAATCACCACCGTGCTTGAAGACAACAGCGCAAATAGATTGGGATCAAAACGACCCTCGCCCGAGAGCTGCCCCAAAGGCTCGCTGCTCGCACACACGATGCGAACCCCGTAAGCGCTGGTTTTGCCGACCATGAACGCCAGTGAACGTTGCTCGCTGCGCGACAACAGCGCAACTTCTGGGCAAAACAACGTGCCGCTGCGAGCGCTCTCAAGAATTTCCAGTGGCGAACTGATCAGGCGCTGCCCACTTTCGAGTGTCAGCCAAGGAGTATTGGTTTCGTGCAGCGCACGCGCGCATTCGATAAAACCAACGCCAACCTCACCGGTGAGTAACACCGTGCGTCGCTCATTGATCAAAGACTCAAGCCGCGCCCGCAAATCATTGATCGCTTGACTCTGTCCGATTTCTCCGAGATTGATGCTGCTGCTGCGCTTGGCGTGGCCGACTTTTAGCGCACGCTGAACGGTGGACAAAAGCTTCTGTAATCCGATCGGCTTTTCAAGGAAATCAAATGCACCGATGCGCGTTGCTTCCACTGCGGTTTCAATCGTGGCGTGACCTGAGAGCATGATCACCGGCATGGTCAAAAGACCAGCCGCTTTCCACTCTTTCAACAGTGTGACGCCATCGGCATCGGGCATCCAGATGTCGAGCAGAATGAGCGACGGCGTGTGCTTAAGCCGCATGGCGCGAGCGGCAGCCGCATTCTCTGCAAGACGAACGATAAAACCTTCGTCTTCGAGAATTTCGTGCAGCAACTCGCGGATGCCAATTTCGTCGTCGACGACCAGAATTTCGGTAGGTGCGATCAAGGGTCTATTTTCTCCAGCGTCTCTAACGGAAACACAACGGTGACCATTGCCCCGCCTTGCGGCGCGTTTTCGAGCGTGATGCGACCTTTGTGTTCATCAATAATCTTTTTCACGATGGCAAGGCCTAAGCCCGTGCCCTTCGGTTTGGTCGTCACGTACGGCTCAAAGGCGCGTTGTTTGACGTTGTCAGAGAATCCAACGCCATTGTCGCAGAATTGCAGCACCAGCTCGCGCTCTCCGGGATTCCCAGCGACATCACGGGCCTGTGCCTCAACGGTCACTTGCCCATCGGGACGATCCACGCAAGCGTCCACGGCGTTCTGCATCAAGTTATGCACGATCTGGCGCAATCGCGTGGCTTCTCCGTGAATGTAGCGCTCGTTACCCTGCCAGTTGAGCGTCAATTTGACGGGGTAGGATGCGTATAGCTCAAGCGTCTCTTTAAGCAGCGCTTCCACGTCTACGGCCAACAGGGTTCCGGGTCGCGGGCGGCGCGCATAGATCGCAAAGTCATTGACCATGTTCTTCATGGCGGTGACCTGATTGACAATGGTCTGCGTGCCACGTCGCAGTACCGCTGCGTCGGCTTCGCCCAATCTCGGTACCAGTTTCATCTCCAGTCGCTCGGCCGAGAGTTGAATTGGTGTTAGCGGATTTTTGATCTCATGTGCCAGTCGTCGTGCCACTTCGGCCCAAGCGGTGTCGCGTTGCGCTTGCAGCACTTCGGTGACGTCATCAAACACCACAATGCGTGCGCCGACATCCGCCACCACGCGACGCGCCCCCCGCAGAATGAAAGTGCGCGCGATTCCGCCGACCATCAATTCCTGCTCCCGTTGCCAGTCACTCTCGCCGACGGCGGCAAAGTTGCGCGCCACGATTTCGGCGAAGGTCGCCAGCGTGGGTTCGGCCTTTGCCCATTCACCCAGTGGCTCACCCACGCGCTCGTCAATGCGGGCTTGCAGGATCACAGCCGCCGCTGCGTTCGCCACGCGCAGCACAAAATCATCGGTGAA
>JBBRGY010000111.1:0-8905 GCA_038223495.1 Burkholderiales bacterium
CGTTCCCGACTCTCAAAATAGCTCTGCGCCACGCTACGCGAGATGTTACGAATGCGACCAATATAGGCCGCTCGCTCAGTCACGCTAATTGCGCCGCGTGCGTCCAGCAGGTTAAACACATTGCCCGCTTTCAAAACCATTTCATACGCTGGAAGCGCCAGCGACAATTCCATCAGGCGTTTGGCCTCTGCCTCAAAGGTGGTGAACAGTCCGAGCAGCACCTGAGCATCAGCGGCCTCAAAACTGTAGGTGGATTGTTCAACTTCGTTTTGATGCCACACGTCGCCATAGGAAATCAAGTTTTCCACACCATCAATCACCGTTCGTGCATAAACGAGGTCATAGACGTTTTCTACGCCCTGCAAATACATGCACAGGCGCTCAAGCCCGTATGTGATTTCGCCCGTGATGGGTTTGCACGGCAGTCCGCCAACCTGTTGAAAATAAGTGAACTGCGTGATCTCCATGCCGTTCATCCAAACCTCCCAGCCGAGTCCCCACGCACCCAGCGTCGGGTTCTCCCAATCGTCCTCGACAAAGCGCACATCGTTTTCCTGAAGATCAAAACCAAGCGCTGTGAGCGAGCCGAGATAGAGATCAAGAATATTCGGTGGCGACGGTTTCAAAACGACCTGATACTGATGATGCTGGTGCAGTCGGTTCGGGTTATCGCCGTAGCGTCCATCCTTCGGGCGACGCGATGGTTGAACGTAAGCGGCGCGCCACGGCTCGGGTCCCAGCGCGCGTAGAAACGTCGCTGTATGCGATGTACCCGCACCGACTTCCAGATCGATGGGTTGTAACAGCGCACAGCCCTGATCATTCCAATAGGATTGCAGACGGAGAATGGCTTCTTGAAAGGTAATCATTGGGGTCGATGGATACGCGCTTACCCGTTCACAACGAGTGTGGACGGCAACAAAAGACAGGGAAGTTCCATTTTATTGTTTGTCAGCGCGGTGGCGCGAGAAATAGGGCTTCTCTGCTGCGCAAAACGACGCGACGGAATCCAAACCACTGGCAGCAACCAGCACTGAGCTCAAAATGGCCAAACGCGGAGCGAGTGCGAATCAAACTAACTGCCGCGTCGTAAGCGCTGCCCGAGTCCGATGCCAATACCGGCGAGGCAGATCAACAAGATCGGCAAATCGCCCCACGCGAGGTAAGGCGTGTAACCCTTGCGGCCCTGAATGGTCGTTTCGAGAATGCCTTCGGTGAACGGTTCCAGCCGTTGCGTGACGCGGCCTTTCTCGTCAATCACGGCGGTAATGCCGGTGTTATTAGCTCGCAGCATCGGACGCGCGAACTCAATCGCGCGCATTTGCGAGAGCTGCAAATGTTGTTCTGCCGCCGCGCTCTTGCCGAACCAGGCGTCGTTGCTGATGTTCACGAGGAGCGTCGCGTCGGGCAGTGTGCGGTAAACATCGCGGCCAAACGCATCTTCATAACAAATCGAAATGCCGAGCGTCTGGCCGCTGAGCTGCATCAGAGGTTGCGCTGCGTCGCCGCTCGAAAAATCGCTCATGGGAATCGTGAGGTTCGCGTAGAACCAGCCCAATAATCCACGCAAAGGCATGTATTCGCCAAACGGTACGAGGTGCGCTTTGCGATATTGCTGCGTCGGATCGACACCAAGCGAGATCGCACCGTTGAAGAACTTACCTTGGTCCTGCACCGGAACACCGACCACGAGATTCGCTTTCTTAGCTTTCACGATGGATTCAAGCCGGCCGATGTATTCAGCAGGAATGGCCGAAAGCGGCGCAGGAAAGGCCGTCTCAGGCAGGATGATGAGCTCGCCCGTGGCGCGTTCAATCAGCCGCTCGTAAAGCGTCAGCGTGTCCGCAAATTTTTCGGGCTCCCACTTCATCGATTGCGCAACATTGCCCTGCAGCAGCGAGACTCTGACGGGTTTGCCGGTGGCATCGCTGAATGCGAGATCGCTGATGGAGTACCCGATCACCATGACAGCGATCAGTCCGGTCAACGCCATTTCAGACCGCAAATCCAGACGCAACACTCGCCAAAGAATGCCGCGCCGCGTCGAACCGTCCGGCCTGAAAATCGACGGCACTATCCGCGTTAGCACTGCGGCGACGAGCACGACGGAAAAGCTGACGCCAAACGTACCAAACAATGGCGCAACACCTTTCATCAAGCCCAGCGGCGCTTGCGACACCCCGATGCTTAACCACTCGAACCCCGTAAACAAATGCGCCCGCAAATATTCGGCTAACGTCCACGCGGACGCAAAAACAAACGCGAAGAACAGGGGATGTCTTGGCTTCGCCCACGCCGTAAACGCGCCCGCAAGCAGCGGATACAGCGCAAGAAAAGCACAAAACAAAATCGCGGCCAGCCACGCCATCGGCAACGGCATGCCGCCAAACTCATTCAGGCTGATGCGCACCCACGAAACCCCCGCAAGGAAGTAACCGATACCAAACAAAAACCCAATCAGCGCACCGCGTTTAACTGTTGGCGCACGGTCCAGTAGCGCCGCGAGCACGGCAAAACCGATGAATGGAAACCACCACCAGCCGATGGGCGCAAAACCCAGCCAGGCCGTTAGCGCCCCACCCGATGCGGCGGCGACAGGAGTCCACAATCGAGCGATCAAGCGCGCTCCACCGTTAACAACCACACGCGGCGCCCGTCAGCGCGCAGCACGGTGAACTTCAACCCGCCCAGCATGACCGATTCGCCTCGATGCGGCACACGCGCAAATTCTTGCGTCAGCAGTCCCCCTACCGTACCGGAATCATGATCGCTGAATTCAGTGCCAAATTTTTCATTGAAAGCATCGATTTCGGTGGACGCCTTGACGCGCCATTTGGTCGAGGTCTCGGCGATGATGTTGTCAGCTTCTTCGTCGTAGTCATATTCGTCGATGATCTCGCCGACGATTTGTTCAAGCACGTCTTCGATGGTAACGAGTCCCGCGACGGAGCCATGCTCGTCGATGACAATCGCCATGTGATTTCGTTGCGAACGAAACTCACGCAACAGCACGTTCAGGCGTTTCGTTTCCGGTACAAACACAGGTGCCCGCAATACCGCCTTGAGCGAAAACGCCTCTGCATTGACCAGATACGCGAGCAAATCTTTGGCGAGCAGCACGCCGACCACTTCGTCACGATCTGCGCCGATGACGGGGTAGCGTGAATGTCGCGTCTCGACCATTTCGGTGATGATGGCGGCGGGCTCGTCATCAAGCTCGATCACGTCCATCTGCGAGCGCGGCACCATGACGTCCGACACCGTCATTTCGGCGACTTCGAGCGCGCCTTCAAAAATTGACAGCGCATCGGCGTCAAGCAATTTGCGCTCATGCGCATCGCGCAGCATATCGAGCAAATCTTCGCGATCCTCCGGCGCTCCGGAAAGCATCGTCGACAAGCGCTCGAACAGCGACGGTTTCGGTCGTGGTTCAGCTTCGCTCATGCGGCGACAACCAAGGGATTCAAAATCAAACAGCTTTGAATTGTAATGACCATTACATAGGGGCTAAACGGTCGATTGGTGACAACTCGACTTTCTTCATTATGCACTGATAGCCCCTATGCGCAGGCGCTTCGAGCAAAAAGCTGATGAGCAAACTTCATTCAATTTCATAGGGGTTTTTTATACGAAATCGGCGGAGCAATGAAATCTCAATGGCCTCCATCGCCGCCGCCTCAGTGTCGTTCTCGTGATCAAAGCCCTGAGCATGCAGCATGCCATGAAGCACCATATGCCCGTGATGCGCTGCCACAGACTTCTTCTGCTCTCGCGCTTCACGAGCGATGACCGGCGCGCAGATGACGATATCGGCTGAATAATTTTTCACAGTTTCCGGCTGAAACGGCGAAGATTCATGCTCAAACGTCAGCACATTGGTCGCGTAATCTTTGCCGCGAAAATCGCGATTTAAGGTGCGGCCTTCTTTCTCGTCGACATAGCGAATGGTGACTTCACCGTCAACGTCAGGCCCGCGATGCGCCGCCAGCGCCCAGCGACGCACCTGCGCGCGCTCAGGCAAATGTTTCGCCACCGACGCAATTTGCACGGACACCGACAGCGTCACGAATTGTCCTGCGTGCTTTGCCGTTCGTAGGCATTGACAATCTTTTGCACCAGCGGATGCCGCACCACGTCGACGCTAGTGAACCGCGTAAACGCAATGCCCTGAACGCCATGCAACACGTGCTGCGCGTCATGCAAACCGCTCTTCTGATTTTTGTGCAAATCGTTCTGCGTCGGGTCGCCCGTCACCACGGTTTTAGTGCCATAACCGATGCGCGTCAAAAACATCTTCATCTGCTCGGGCGTGGTGTTCTGCGCCTCATCGAGAATGATGAACGCGCCGTTTAGCGTGCGCCCGCGCATAAATGCGAGCGGCGCGACTTCGATGGTGCCGCGCTCCATGAGCTTGGTCGTCTTTTCGAGCCCCATCAGTTCGAACAGTGCGTCGTACAACGGACGCAAATACGGATCGACCTTCTGAATCAAATCACCGGGCAAAAACCCCAAGCGCTCACCCGCTTCAACCGCCGGTCGAACCAGCACGATGCGCTTGATGAGATCGCGCTCGAATGCATCGACTGCACAGGCCACGGCAAGAAAAGTTTTGCCGGTGCCAGCAGGGCCAATACCAAACGTGATGTCGTGATCGCGGATGTTTTGCAGGTACGTCAGTTGCGTCGGCGTCCGCGCCACAAGGTCGGTGCGCTTCACCTTCAGAGGAATCGACGCCGCTGCTGCTTCGAGCTGCGCAAAGCCGGATGCGCCGTGCGCAGCCACGGGTAATTTCAGCTCTGCCAGCGTGAGCTCGATGTCCTCTTCCGTCAAATCGCGCTTGCCCTGCTTCGCCATATAGCGAAAGCGTTCAATCGCTTTCTTTGCCGCCGACGCGGCAGCGCCCTCGCCTTCGAAACGAAGCATGCCGATACGGCGATGGATGGTGATCGAGAAAGCAGCGGCAACCCGACGAATGTTGTCATCCATCGCGCCACAGACGGTGGCGAGCGTTGCGTTATCGATGGGCTCGAGAGAAAGTTCGAGCGTGGTGGTAGTCAAATCAAAGGTGCTTTAGGGCTGAAGCCTGTATTTTCGGCGATTTGCGCTTGGGCTGCAAACCGTCGCAGTCGCAAACCACTATCCCGTGTTTCTCAGCCCGGCCGCCAAACCGTTAATGGTCAAGTGCAGCGCACGTTTGGTTCGCTCCTCAACATCGCCCGAACGAACGCGACGAATGAGTTCAATTTGCAAATGGTTCAGGGGATCGAGATAGGGGAAGCGGTTGCGGATCGAGCGCGCGAGCGTGGGGTTGTCAGCCAACGGTGCCGCGCCCACAATCGATTCGTACGCATTTTTTGTGCGCTCCCATTCAGCATAAATCTGCCCACCAACGCGCTCGCGAATCGTTCGGTCTTGCACCAGCGAGCCGTAAGCAGCAGCAATTTGCATGTCGGTCTTTGCCAGCACCATGCCAAGGTTTGACAGTACGGCGGCGAAAAATGGCCATTCTTTTGCCATCTGGCGCAGCTCGTCAATCACTGCGGGCTCTTCCTCAATCAGCCTGGCGATTGCGCTGCCAAAACCATACCAGCCGGGCAGCGACACGCGCGCCTGCGCCCAGCTAAACACCCACGGTATCGCCCGTAAATCTTCGATGCGTGTACTGGCTTTTCGCGATGCGGGCCGCGAGCCAATGTTGAGTTCGGCGATTTCCTTGATCGGCGTGCTTTCGCGGAAATACGTGACGAAACCATCGTCACCGTACACCAGCGCGCGATAGGCGGTAAATGAGTGCGCGCTTAAACGCTCGGCAATTGATTCGAATCGCGCTTGCTGTACGGAATTGCCAGAAACATTGGGCAGAAGCGTGCTCTCCAGCACCGCCGCCAGCAGCGTTTCCAGATTACGCTGAGCAAGCTCGGGGTCACCGTATTTACTGGCGATGATTTCGCCCTGTTCGGTCAGACGCAGAAAGCCGTTGACTGCGCCTGCGGGTTGCGCGCGAATCGCTTCATAGCTTGGGCCGCCGCCACGCCCGACGCTTCCGCCACGACCGTGAAACAGGCAAAGGCGAACGCCGTGCTTCGCGAAGCTTTCGACGAGTGCTTGTTGCGCGCGATACAGCGACCAGTTGGCGGTGAAGTAGCCGCCGTCCTTGTTGCTATCGCTGTAGCCGAGCATGATTTCCTGCGCGTCATTCTGCGCCTTGATCCAACGGCGATAGAGCGGATGCGCGAAAGCGGCGGCCATGACAGCGGACGCGTTTTGCAAGTCTTCAATCGTCTCGAACAGCGGCACGATGGCCACGGCCAGATGCGGCACTTCGCCGCCGCGCGCGAGGCCAACTTCTTTGCACAGCGTCGCGACTTCGAGCAAATCTGAAAGCGATTCGCCCATCGAAATGATCATGCGCGGCAGCGCGGCAGCGCCAAACCGTGAATGCACATCAGCCGCTTTGCGAAAGATCGCGAGTTCGGATAGCGCGGTTTCCGAGAGCTTCATGTACGGGGAAGCCAGCAGTCGTGCGCTCTCCAGCTCGCGACTCAGCAAAGCGACCTTTTCGTCTTCGTTCAACGCAGCGTAGTTTTCGCAAAGTCCGCACCCAGCAAGTAGCTCGGCAATCACCGATTCGTGTACCGCAGAGTTCTGTCGCAAATCTACTGGCGCTAGATGAAAGCCAAACGTTTGCACCGCACGCTTGAGCGGCGTTACGCACGCGTCCGCAATCGCGCCTGAGCCGTGTTGAGCCAGTGACTCCGCGATGATTTCCAGATCATCGGTCAGCTCGTCAGGGGTGACGTACGCGGCCGCATCCGGATTGTGCGGCTTGCGGGCGGTTGTCTCGCCGGTAATGCTGCGATAGGTGGCGGCGAGTCGGCTGTACATGCCGGACAGCGCGCGACGATATGGCTCATCGGTCCGAAAACGTGAGGCGTCGCCCGCGCGCTCCGCGAGATCGTTCAACGCAGCCGTCACCTCGACAAGGCGGCTCGACATCGCGAGTTCCGCGCCCAGTGTGTGGATCTCGGCGAGATAGTGCGCAAGTGCCAACTCGGATTGCGTGTCGATCACATAGTCGAGTGTGTCGGCGTTCACAAACGGATTGCCATCACGATCGCCGCCGATCCACATGCCGATTTTCAGGAATGCGGGGAGCTGCGCCAGCGTGCCATCGTGCGCTTCGAGCGCAGCCAGCGTATTACCCGTTAGACGCGGCACTTCGGATAAAAAACTTGCGCGAAAATAGTTCAGCGCATTGTCAATTTCGTCGCGCACGCGCAGCTTGGTTAAGCGCAACATCGCCGTTTGCCACAGTAGCAAAATCATTCGGTGCAAAGTCGCTTCGCGATCATCCTCATCGAGAGACAACGCCCTGGCAATCGCTCGTTCAGCGTCGAGTGTGCTCTGCCGTTTGATCTCGGTGGGATGCGCCGTGAGCGTGGGGCTGATCGTCGCGCGTGCGAGGCAGTGCCAGATCTCGTTGCCGCTGATATTCGCCGCTTTCAAGTGATCGAATGCACCGGCGAGCGAGCCTGGCTGCGGCGCGGATCCGCGCTTTTTATGATGACGACGACGGCGATTTTGCTGGACGTCTTCCGCAATGTTGGCAAGGTGCGAAAAGTAGGTGAATGCGCGCACGACATCGAGCGCTTCCTCAACGCTTAAGTCCGTGAGCGTGGCGTCCAACAGACGATGCGACGCGCCTTCGCGATGAAAGCGCACGGACTCCTGACGAATCGATT
Organism: Burkholderiales bacterium; assembly: GCA_038223495.1. GTDB lineage: Bacteria > Pseudomonadota > Gammaproteobacteria > Burkholderiales > Casimicrobiaceae > Casimicrobium. The sequence continues at coordinate 7,743 of JBBRGY010000111.1, forward strand.
CCACCTTGTCGAACGTGGCGTCGCCGCGCTGTGCACGAATTACATCACCCAGCAATCGTCCCAACAGACGTGTGTCGGCTTTGAGCGGCGCGTCTTTATCTTCGTCGGGGGAAATTGCTGCGCTTGGGGAATTTTTGTCGTCCATCGGAGCATTATGCTGCACTGCGGAACTACCGCAGGCTACGCGGTTTCGGTACGACTAGTCGCCTTAAAACGCGCAACAGCTTTACGTTGCAATGACCACTACTTAGGGGCTAACGCGTCAAAAGCACATTTTTCGACAAATTGTTAATTGGGCATCTAGCCCCTGTCAAATAATGGCTACAGAGAAAAGCTGTATCAAATTTGGCGGCGTTATCGGCGTCCGGCGTGAGCCGGTCACTCCATCCGCTAGCGAGATTGCACCGCCGACTCGTCATGGTGCGAGCGCTAAAACTCCAGCTTCACGTTAGCGCCAATATTCATCTGGGTCGGCCGAACGCTACTCGAACGGGTGCTGCCTGTGTCATCAAAGTACGTGGATGCAGTCACCTGATCCTGACGCAGCACGTTGGCCAGACGCAGTCGAAACTGGACTTTTGGCGTGTATTTGTAGAGCACATACATTTCCAGTTCGCGCGTCGGCACTGAAAAGTTGACCTGGTTGACCGTGAGCCGCACGTCCCCAGCGCTCTTGAAACTGTAGCTCGCACCGGCCACCACCATGCCACCGCGCATACGATAGTCGAGACCGAAGGTGGCGCTTAGTGGCACCTGCTCGTTGAGCCGATTGTTCGGACCGGGCACTGCTTCAACGCGCGAAAAGTTGCGCGCAATGTTGAAGCGAAAATCAATCGGCGGGGCGCTGCCGTAGATGGACTGCAGCGGAAATTTGGCGTCGAACTCAATGCTGCGCGAGGTTGCGTTGCCATTGTTGATGGGTTTATTGACCCACCGATCATTAATCAAAAAAGTGCCGCGCGTGTTGTACTCGGTCAACGCCCGCACACTACCGCTCAAGCTCATCGACGCGCCTTTAGCGAAAAAGTGCTCGTAAGCGATGTCCACGCCCGTCGCAAGCTCGGGCTTGAGCGTGCTGCTTCCGGTTTGGTAATCCGGCGACGTTGATGTGTTGACGGTGGATCGATAAATTCGCGGCACGAGGGCGTATGTCTCAGGCGCTT
>JBBRGY010000112.1:0-8814 GCA_038223495.1 Burkholderiales bacterium
AATTATCGCTGCTTGGTTTGCGTGGCCGCCGTGTTCAAAGTTGCGGCGAAAAAAAACGACCCGGCGTGATGTCGCAAAGCGCTATAGCTTTGCCTTTGGGGGTACATCAATCGGCTCAAACTTCGCGCTCCCCACCACCACCCGCGCAGTCCGATTAAAGCTCATGTACGACCAGGCCCAATCCATGAGTACGATAAATCGGTTTCTGAATCCGATCAAAAAGTAGACGTGCACGAATAGCCAGAACAGCCACGCGAAATAGCCACCAAAGCGCACATTGCCGACGAGCGGCAGAACGACATCAACCACGGCTGATTTGCGGCCGATCGTGGCTAACGCGCCGTAGTCGTTGTAGCGAAACGCTTCTGTCGGTTTGTCTGCGATGCGCGCAAGAATGTTTTTTGCAGCGACCCGGCCCATTTGTTTGGCGCTAGGGCTGACGCCGGGAACGGATTTAGTGTTGCCATTTTTCTCGTAACTTTTGGCGAGAGCGAGGTCGCCAACGACGGAAATTTCCGGATGCCCCGCAATCGACAAATCAGGCTCAACGGCGACGCGTCCGGCGCGGTCCACGCTTCCGGCAGGTAGCGCGCACGCCTTTGCAACGAGTCTGCCGAGTGGGGAAGCCGCTACGCCAGCCGCCCAGATAACCGTCTTACACACGATCAATTGCTCGGCGCCGTTCACGTTGACGTGAATACCCTGAGCGTCGATGTTCACCACCTTGTGGCTTGTTAACACCTCAACGCCAAGCTCGACGAGCTGCTCCTCTGCACGCAGCGACAGCGACGGCGGAAACGCCAGCAGAACCCTGTCCCCGCCTTCAACCAGCAGGATGCGGGCCTTGCGCGAATCGATGCGGCGAAATTCTTCCGGCAAGGTGTGACGCGCGATTTCGGCGAGTGTGCCCGCCATTTCGACGCCTGTCGGGCCTGCGCCGATCACAGCAAACGTCAGCCACGGTTCGCGCAGCGCGAGGTCTTGTTCGCGCTCTGCATGTTCAAACGCAAGCAAAATCCGGCGGCGAATTTCAAACGCATCTTCCAGCGTCTTCAGGCCCGGCGCAAACTCCGCCCACTGGTCATTACCAAAATAACTGTATCCCGCGCCACTCGCGACGATGAGGTGATCGTAGGCGATGCGTTCACCGTTTTCCAGTTGCGCCGAGAGCGCGTGAGCGTCGATGTCGACGACGTCTCCCAAAAGTGTGGTGACGTTGCGCTGCTTGCGAAACAGAAATCGCGTAGGGGCCGCGATGGCCGGCGCCGACAAACCGGCAGTGGCGATTTGATAGAGCAGCGGCTGAAACAGATGATGATTAGTCCGATCAATCAGAGTGATATCAACGGCGGCATGGCGTAGCGCACGCGCCGCTTCAAGGCCACCGAAACCGCAGCCAATGATGACGATGTGAGGGCGTTTCATACATCGAAGTCTAAAACAGCATGTCGAACTAAGCCGTTGCCACTGCCGCCACCTGCTCTCGCAACCAGCGCGCCGGGGCCGCCGCATGAGTGCGCTCATGCCAGAGCTGATAGAAACGCAGCGGCGGAAAATCGAGCGGCGCGGGCATCACTTTTATCGGCAAAAATTTGGCGTAGTGCGCGGCGAACCGTCGGCCCGTCGTAAAGAGCAGATCGGTTGTGGTCAGCACATACGGCGCGACGTGAAAGTACGGCAGCGACACGCGGATATCGCGCTTGATGCCAAGCTTGTGCAGATGATCATCAATGGCGCCGCGCACGCCACCGGCGTAGCGCACCGGTGCGAGATGCTTCGCCGCGATGTAGTCGTCTGCGCTGATCTCGGGCTTTTTCGCCAGAGGGTGACGATCACTCAGCATGCACACCACCTCATCGTCAAACAGCATGGTAGTGCGCAGGTACTCCGGCGGGTTTGGCCAGTTGCCGACGACGACATCAAGCTCACCCTCTTCCAGCAACCGCTCGAAATCAATGTCCAGCGACAGCGAACGAATATTGAGCCGCCCATTCGGCACGCGCGAGCGAAACCGTTCAATCAGATTCGACAGAAAGAACGCATCGAAGTAGTCTGGCGCTCCTACGCCGAAAACACGTTTTGATTTAGCGGGGTCGAACGGCTCGGCCTTGATCAGAATGCTGTCAATCGCATCGAGTGCGGCTTTGGTCGGCGCGATCAAACTCTCCGCGCGCTCGGTGGGGGTCATGCCACTGCGGGTGCGCACCAACAGGTCATCGCCCGTGATCTCGCGCAGCCGTTTCAGCGCGCTGCTCACGGCAGGCTGCGTGATGCCCAGTCGGTCCGCCGCACGGGAGACGCTTTTCTCCTGAAGCACCAGGTAAAGCACGCGGAGCAAATGCGTGTCGAGTGGTTCTGCCATGTCCGCCCCCCAGCTTCCATAATGTCAGAAATAATCTCAAGCTTATCAGTGCGAATGGAAACACCGTCTATAGTGCGGAAATTGCTTGGTATTGTGAGTCGAGTCAGCTTGAACAAGGTGAATTTGGTGCGTTTCCTTTTGAACGGTGTGTTGATCGAACGTGACAGCGTTGATCCCCATACGACCTTGCTCGATTTCGTGCGCGAAGAACGGCGCCTGACTGGCACCAAAGAGGGCTGCGCGGAGGGCGATTGCGGTGCATGCACCGTTGTGATCGGGCAATTGTGCAAAGACAGTGCGGGTCGGGAGCGTGTTTCTCTGTCGCCGATCAACGCCTGCATCCGCTTGCTGCCGACGCTTGATGGCAAAGCTGTGTTCACCGTCGAATCCCTCAAGGCTGCAAGCGGAGCGCTGCATCCGACGCAGCAGGCGATGGTTGATTGTCACGGCTCGCAATGCGGCTTCTGCACTCCCGGTTTTGTGATGTCGCTGTTCGCTTTGTTCAAAAACGAAACCAGCCCGACACGCGCGAGAACCTGCGAGGCGATTGCTGGCAATCTTTGTCGTTGCACCGGCTATAGACCGATTCTGGATGCGGCGCAGGTGATGTATCAAAAAGGGCCTGCCGCTGCTGCCTCGTATTCGACCAGTATGGAGCAGTGGATGTTTACGCCCGCGACCAGCGCTGCCCCGCCATTGCCCGGCGAGTCTGAACTGGCTGAAAAATTAGCTGCGCTCACGCATAAAGACGCATTGCATTTGACATCATCGGTAGGCACTTTCATCGCGCCGCGAACGGTTGAAGCATTCTCGGATGCTGTGCTCACCAATCCTGAAGCGTGGATTCTTGGCGGCGGTACCGATATCGGGCTCTGGGTGACCAAGGGGTTGCAAACGAGCGGAACGATTATTTACACCGGCGAGGTTGACGCGCTGAAGCAGGTCGATGAAACAGCAAACGGGATTCGCATCGGCGCAGCGGTTTCTCTGGAAACTGCGTTTCACGCCATGAACCGGCTTTATCCCGAGCTTGCTCATGTGTGGACGCGGTTTGCGTCCTGGCCTATTCGTGCCAGCGGCACGCTGGGCGGCAATGTGGCGAACGGCTCACCGATTGGCGACTCGATGCCCGCTCTGATTGCGATTGACGCAGAGGTTGTGCTTCGTCGTGGCGAAAAGCAGCGCACGATTGCACTGGAATCGCTGTATATCGACTACAAAAAGCAGTCACGCGAGGCGGGCGAATGGGTCGAAGCGATCATCGTTCCGAAGCGTGCCACGACAGGATTGCTTCAAGTCGCCAGCTACAAAAATTCAAAGCGTAACGAGCAGGATATTTCTGCCGTTTGTGCCGCAATTGCGGTGACGACAGAGCGCAGTGTGGTGACGCAATGTCGAATCGCGTTCGGCGGAATGGCTGGGACACCCAAACGTGCAGCGCTTGCTGAGCAGGCGCTCCTGGGTAAGGCATGGAGTGAAGCCACAATTCGCGCCGCGATGGCGGCCCTGAGCAAAGACTATGCACCGATGACCGACATGCGCTCAAGTGCTGCCTATCGTATGCAGGTCGCGCAGAATCATCTGCTGCGGTTCTGGTTGGAGTCTCAGGGTGAAACAGACGCGGTGAGAGTGTTTTGACATGAACGCCCCGCAGAACCCTACGCAGCTTCAGATCGACGTATTGCAACACGCGGTTGCCACTTCGACGCAGCACGAATCCGCACATTTGCATGTCACCGGCGAGGCGATTTATACCGACGATATCGCCGCTCCGCGTGGCACGTTGTATGCGGCGATTGGCTATGCGCCCGCCGCCCATGCAGTGTTGAAATCGTTTGATTTGACCGCCGTCGTAAAAGCCCCCGGCGTGGTCGCTGTATACACCGCCAGGGACGTTCCCGGCGTCAACAATTACGGCGGCATCGTGCTTGACGATCCCATTCTCGCGACCGACCTGATCGAGTATCACGGGCAACCCGTGTTCATGGTCGTAGCCGAGTCGCACCTGCTTGCGCGCAAGGCGGCAAAACTCGCCAAATACGATCTCGAAATCCGAGTGCCCATCCTCTCGATAGATGACGCGTTAGCCGCAAAAAGTTACGTGCTCGATCCCGTAGTGACTGGCCGAGGTGACGCCGAAGCCGCGCTCGCCCGCTCGCCGCATCGCATCAGCGGCAACACCGCGCACGGCGGTCAAGATCACTTCTATCTCGAAGGCATGATCGCGATGGCGCATCCGGTCGAGGACGGCCAGATCGCGATTCATTGCTCGACGCAGCATCCGACGGAGGTTCAGCATATCGTCGCGCGGGCGATGGCGCTACCCGACGCAAAAGTGCGCGTGGAGTGTCGTCGTATGGGCGGTGGCTTCGGTGGCAAAGAATCCCAGCCTGCGCTGTTCGCTTCGCTTTGCGCAATTGCGGCAGCGCGGCTCGGACGCAGCGTGAAGATGCGACTCGATCGTGATGACGACATGATCATCACCGGCAAGCGGCATCCTTTTCAATTTGAATACGACATTGGTTTTGATGACGACGGGCGCATTCTCGGCGCGGACTTGATGCTCGCGTCCGACTGCGGCTATTCGGCTGATTTATCCGGCCCGGTGAATGCGCGCGCGATTTGCCACGTCGACAACGCGTACTACCTTGAGCATGTACGCATCCGAAATTTTCCATGCAAGACGCACAAGGTTTCGAACACGGCGTTTCGTGGTTTCGGCGGGCCTCAGGGTATGTTCGTGATTGAGCATGTGATGGACGAAATCGCCCATGCGCTAGGCCTTGATCCGCTCGATGTGCGCAAGTGTAATTTGTATGGCTTGACGGATCGCAATGAAACGCACTACGGGCAAGCGGTTGACGACAATATCCTGCATGACATTGTTCCCGAGCTTGAGCGTCGCGCTAACTATCGCGCTCGCCGCGCGGTGTTGCGTGAACAGAACAAATCGAGCCGCATCCTCAAGCGTGGCATTGCACTGACACCGGTCAAATTTGGCATTTCGTTCAACGCCTCGCACTTGAATCAGGCGGGCGCTTTGGTCAATGTGTATTCGGACGGTTCGGTCATCGTGAATCACGGTGGCACTGAGATGGGCCAAGGTCTGTTCACCAAGGTAGCCCAAGTGGTGGCGGAAGAGTTGGGCATCGACATCAAGCGCATTCGCGTGTCTACGACCGACACCAGCAAAGTGCCGAACACCAGCGCAACTGCGGCGTCCAGTGGCAGCGATTTGAACGGCATGGCCGCGAAGGACGCGTGCCGGACGTTGCGTTCGCGGCTGGCGGAATTTGCGGGGAAAAAGTGGGATGTGGATGCCTCGGCCATTCGTTTCGTGAATGATGGTGTCGAGGCGGGAACCGGCAATGATGTCAAGCGTTGGGGCTTCGCTGATCTGGTTCACGACGCGTGGTTTGCGCGCATTTCGCTCTCTGCACAGGGCTTCTACAAAACGCCAAAAATTCACTGGAACCGCGACACCTTCAAGGGCCGCCCGTTCTATTACTTTGCTTATGGCGTCGCCTGTGCGCAGGTGGCTATCGACACGCTCACCGGTGAAATGAAAGTGGAGCGTGTTGACATCCTGCACGATGTCGGCAGCTCGTTAAACCCAGCGTTAGACAAAGGCCAGATCGAAGGCGCGTTTATCCAGGGCATGGGCTGGCTGACGGGTGAAGAGCTGGTGTGGAACGGCAAGGGCGTGCTCACCACGCATGCGCCGAGCACCTACAAGATACCGACAGCAGCGGATGTTCCCGAAGAATTCAACGTCTGGCTGGTCGAGAACTCCCCGAATCGCGAAGACACGATTTATCGCAGCAAAGCGGTGGGCGAGCCGCCCTTGATGCTCGCGTTTGCTGTGCATCAGGCGATACGTGATGCGGTAAGTTCCGTCTCTGGCTACAAGGCTAGCGCCCAGATAGCCGCACCCGCGACGCCTGAGGCAATATTAAATGCGGTGATAAAGGCGAAAGTGGCGTGCTGACACCCGGTGCCCATCTTCTGGATTTGCTAGACCGTTGCGAGCCCGCCGTGTGGGTTTGCGTCGCACGCGTCGCTGGCTCCGTGCCACGCGAAGCGGGCATCACGATGATCGTCACTACTTTGCGCACGGTGGGCACCATCGGCGGCGGTCATCTCGAACTCCGATCCATCGAGGTAGCGCGCGAATTGCTCACACTAGGCGCGGCGACCGCGACGCGCAGGCACTTTCCGTTGGGTCCCGCTTTGGGCCAATGTTGCGGTGGTTCGGTCGATGTTGCCTTCCTGCCGATTGCGGAAGCGCATCGCGATAGTTTGCAACGTCTGCGAGCCATTGAAACCCACGGCGGCATGTATCAAATCGAGCGGCAGCTCGATACGGGCGACTCGCTGAAACTACCCATTCACTTTGACCCATGGACGATCTGGGTATTCGGTGCGGGGCATGTTGGTGCCGCACTGATTAAGGCGCTTTCGGTGCTCCCGTGCCGCGTGACTTGGGTCGATTCGCGCGATCCAGCCTTCCCGGAACAGGTGCCTGAAAACGTAAAGGTGATCGAATCCGACGAACCGGCAACAGAAGTGCGCGGCGTCCTGGCGGGTGCCGACGTGCTGGTAGTTACCCATTCGCACGCGCTCGATCTCGAAATTTGTCTGGAACTTTTGAAGCGGGATGATCTTGCCTATTGCGGCCTGATTGGCTCGGCAACAAAAGCAGCAATTTTTAGCAAACGCTTCGCGGCGCGGGGATTTTCTGGCACTGAGATTGCTCGCATCACTTGCCCGATTGGGCTGCCAACGCTGCATAGCAAACATCCCGGTGTCATTGCTGTAAGCGTTGCCGCTGATCTTGCAGAAAAGCGCGAAAAAGTAGAACGTAAAAGAGCAACTAAACAAGCCGAACGCGACAATGTCACGTCGGCACGCAACTGAGGGGAACATGAGTGAGCCAAATCGACGACCGAACGCCGCTTCGGCTTGAAGTCAAACATGTCAGCAAGCGATATCCCGGCGTCATCGCTAACGATGACGTGAGTCTACTTGTGGCAGCGGGAGAAATTCACGCAGTGCTGGGAGAGAACGGCGCGGGCAAATCGACGCTGATGAAAATCATCTACGGCGCGGTGAAGCCGGACGCTGGCGATGTGTTGTTCAATGGCAAACCGACGCACATTCGCAATCCACAAGAAGCGCGGGCGCTCGGAATTAGCATGGTGTTTCAGCACTTCTCGCTGTTCGAAACGATGACCGTCGCCGAGAACATCTGGCTCGGTCTCGACAAGAGCTTCTCGCTGGACGCGGTGCGTAAAAACGCGGCGCAGAAGGCGAAAGAATACGGGCTCGACGTTGAGGTTGATCGCCCTGTGCACTCGCTGTCGGTCGGTGAGCGGCAGCGAGTCGAGATCGTTCGAGCGCTATTGTCGGAACCCAAAGTGTTGATTCTCGACGAGCCAACTTCGGTACTCACACCACAGGCCGTTCGCGTGTTGTTTGTCACGCTGCGCAAACTGGCCGCAACGGGTTGCAGCATTGTCTATATCAGCCACAAGCTCGATGAGATTCGCGAGCTTTGCACCAATTGCACCGTGTTGCGCGGTGGCAAAGTGACGGGGCATGTTGACCCCCGTAACGAAAGCAATGCATCGTTATCGCGCCTGATGATTGGCGCAGAGCCACCGAAGCTCCAGCACCGCGAAGGCAATACAGGCGCGGTCGGGTTGGCGGTGAGTGGACTGTCAATACAAACGGAAGACCCGTTTGGCGTGACGCTCGACGATATCGCCTTTGATGTACGTGCGGGTGAAATTGTTGGTATCGCCGGGGTTTCAGGTAACGGTCAACAAGAGCTTTTGGCGGCGCTCTCGGGTGAAAGTATTCGCGCGCCGAGCGGCAGCATCAAACTGTTCGGCAACGACATATCCAAACGAAATCCCCGCACTCGCCGGGCGGGCGGCTTGCATTTCGTACCCGAAGAACGGCTGGGGCGTGGCGCAGTGCCGACCATGTCGCTGGCGGCGAACACATTGCTTTCGCGAGCGGCTGATGTGGTCGGCAAAGGCGCGCTCAGATGGGTTTCGCCCAAAGCGACAGCCAGCCTTGCGAGTGTGATCATCAAAGATTTCAACGTTAAGGCGAGCGGCCCGGACGCGGCAGCGAAAAGTCTGTCTGGCGGAAATCTGCAAAAATTTATCGTCGGTCGTGAGATTGGCGCGAAGCCGAAAGCGCTGATCGTGGCGCAGCCGACGTGGGGCGTGGACGTCGGTGCGGCGGCGCAAATTCGCGGTTCGTTGCTCAAACTGCGAGACGAAGGTTGCGCGCTTCTGGTGGTCAGTGAAGAGCTGGACGAGCTGTTTGAAATTTGTGATCGTATGCATGTGATCGCCAAGGGGCGGCTGTCACCTTCAGTAAAGACAAGCGAAGCGACGGTTGAAAAAATCGGTGAATGGATGAGCGGACTCTGGCAAACA
>JBBRGY010000113.1:0-8806 GCA_038223495.1 Burkholderiales bacterium
TTTGGTCACGTACTTCCCGCAAATGACGTCAAGCTGACAAAGCGCCTGCGCTAATGCACAATTCACGAGTCATTTATTTGTCATCTTTCGGGGAACTTCTATGAATACAAAACGAAAGCACATTGCTCTCGCGGTGATCAATGCGCTGGCGGTGATGGCCGTTACCAACGCCGCCTTTGCTCAGGATGCACAGCGCGTCGAACGCGTTGAGATTACGGGCTCCAACATCAAGCGTTCTATCGCTGATGAGTCGTCCTTACCAATCACAGTGCTGAACGCAAAAGATTTGCGCGAAGCAGGCGTCACCAGCGCAGAGGGCGTGATTCAACGCATCGCCTCCAGCCAGTCGACTTTGGGCTCGAGTCAGGTCATTGGTAGCGGCACGCAGGGCAAGTCGAGCGCCAACTTGCGGGGCCTCGGTTCCAACAAAACGCTCGTTCTGTTGAACGGACGTCGCATCGCCTCATTTGCTTTCGATTCGGCTACCGTTGACTTGAACGCCATCCCGTTTGCCGCAATTGAGCGTATCGAAGTTCTCCGCGACGGCGCATCGGCAATTTATGGAACTGACGCAATTGGCGGCGTGATCAACTTCATCACGCGTAACGATTATCAAGGCGGTTCGATCTCTGGCGAATATACGTCGCCACAACACACGGGCGGCACCGAAAAGCGTGCAACTGTGTCGGGTGGTTTTGGCGACCTGAACAAAAACAATTACAACGTTTTCGCCGTGCTTGACTGGCGTCAAGCCGCGAAGATTAGCGCTGTGGATCGCGCCTTCGGGGCAACTGGCGTGATTCCTTCCAGAGGGCTGGATCTGACGTCGGGAACCTCATTCCCCGCAAACTTCACGCAGGGTAACTTCGCTGGCAACCCTTCACGAGCGGGCGGTTGCGCGCTACCGGCGTCTTTGCCATTGCGCAGCACGACGTGTCGCTATGACTACACGTCTGCCATCGATTTGCAGCCTGATGTCGAACAAAAAACGTTCATGACGCGCGGATCGATTAACCTCGGCGCTGGTCATAAGGCTTCGCTTGAGTACTACCGTTCTGAGACCGAGACGATCGCGCGTGTTGCACCGGATCCAGTGACTGGTCTCGTGATGACGCCGTCGAGCCCGTTCTACCCGAAAACTTATCCAGGAATCGACCCAACGCGCAACATCACCGTCGGTTGGCGTATGGTTCCTGCCGGACAGCGTGAAAGCACCTCGAATACTGTAGGCCAGCGCGCAGTGGCTGATCTTTCCGGCGCCGTTGGCGGTTGGGATTATCGTGCAGGTTTGTTCTGGACTGAGAGCAGCGGCGACGACGCTGTGACCAATGGTTACGTCAACAAGTCGCTCATTCAAGCGGGTATCACTAGCGGCGTTCTGAATCCGTTCGGTGCTCAAACTCAGGCGGGCTCCGCTCTGATCGATGCCGCGAAGGCAAAGGGTATTTCGCAAAACGCAACGGGCAACACCAAAGGTGTAGATCTCCGTGTTTCACGCGAATTGTTCAACATGGCGGGCGGCGCTGCTGCAATATCATTCGGTGGCGAATATCGTAAAGAAACATATCGTAACGACACCGTCGATGCGATCGTTCTAAACGTACCATCACTTGGACGCGACGCTTATCACGTTTCGGGTGACCGAAATGTTGCCGCCGTGTCTGCAGAAATGATTCTGCCGGTGTCTAAAGCGCTCGAAGTACAGCTTGCTGCACGCTACGACCGCTACAACGATTTTGGTAGCACGTTTAATCCGAAGATTGGCTTCGTGTTCAAGCCGGTTTCCAATCTGTTTGCTCGTGGCTCCTACAACACGGGCTTCCGCGCGCCAGCTTTGGATGAAATCTACGGACCGCAATCCGTTTCTTTCACAGCCGATGCGTATGATGATCCCCTGCTTTGCCCTGGCGGTAAAGTAGCGGCTGGTGGTATTGAAACACGCGACTGCGGCCAACAGGCACAGCTCAAGAGCGGCGGCAATCGTGCACTCAAACCAGAAAAATCGACAACGTTTACGTTTGGTCTTGGCTTTGAGCCCGCAAAGGGCGTACTGCTGACCGCTGACTACTGGAATATCGAACTGAAAAATCAGATCGCAGGGTTTCCAGAGCAGGCTATTTTCGCCAACCCTACGAAATACGCTTCCCGCATTTTCCGTTGCAATCAGCTGACCGCTGGCGTTCAGGCCACGCTTGATCGTTGCCAAAACGAATTTGCCAACAGTAATGCCATCGGTTACGTACTGGCACTGAATGACAACTTGGGCGGTGTCAAAACCGACGGCGTTGACATCTCAGCGTCGTATGCTTTCGCGATGGGCACCGCTGGCAATTTCAATATGTCATTGAACAGCACTTGGGTTCACACCTATGACTATCAACGCACGCCAGGTGAAGCATTCGTGCCTAACGTTGGTGTCTACACCGATTCGAGCCCGGTCTTCCGTTGGCAGCATGTGTTGGGTCTCGGCTGGAATCGCGGCGCATGGGCCGGACAGTTGAACATCCGCCACAAAACGGGTTACACCGATCAAAACCAGGTTGATCCTGGCTTCGAGAACGAAGTTAAGGCTTACACGTTGGTTGACATTTCGGGCACGTGGTCGGGTCTGAAAAACACGAGCATCACGCTCGGCGTGAAAAACCTGTTTGACACGAAGCCACCTTTCACGAACCAGGGCACCGTATTCCAAAAAGGATACGATCCACGGTTTGCTGACGCGGTTGGTCGCGCATACATGATTCGCGCTGCTTACAACTTTAAATAGCACCAAACATCATCACGCCACCGTATTGTGTGGCGTGGTGAAGTTGAGGCAGTGCTCGTCTTAGATTTGTGTGAGCGTTGACCGGACTGTGAGCTTTTTCACACTGCTCAAAATCGTTAAACGTTCATTGAAGAGGGGCCGGACTTTCGGCCTCTTTTTTGATTTTTGAAGGCACGTGCGCGTTATTGGCTTGTTTGTTCAATTCATCCCTAAACGCCTGATGAGTTGAAAATATCGTGCGCTCTGCCTATGGTGAGTAACCTGGAATACGCTAACCATCAATCGTCGTTACGATTCGGGAGATGTGATTCACTTGCAGAAAAGGGATTTGGGGGTACCGAGCTAATCATCAGTAGTCTCCAATGAACGATTACTCATTCGTTCGGTCGCCTAGTCATCAGACGTCGTACAACTGGCGCTGATTCTTCAGGCATAATAGAGTGTCAAATTTATTTTTTTGCGATTAGCCGCGATCCGGCTGGTCCTCGTTGAGGAAAGTGTCCTGTTCATGAAATCATTTTTTTGTTCCGCGCGACGGACTGTTGCTAGTCTTGCCGCAGCCTCCCTTGTCTCTTCGGCATTCGTCCTGCCGGTAGTTGCCATGGCACAAACGCCGTCTGCAACCCCCGCAGCTGCAACTTCGACTTCCGCTCCAGCGACGCCTGCTGTAACAACGTCGCCAGCGCCCGTTCCTGATGTGCCCGCGTTTCAACCCGGTAAACCGGTAGTCGAAAAGGTCGAAAACCCCTACGGAATTAAGGCGCTTTGGAACGAAGGTGACATCGTCGCCAAGACAACGCTAGTTTTAATGATCATCATGTCCGTTGGCACCTGGTACATCATGATTTCCAAGCTGCTGGAACTGTCCAAAATCGGCCGTCAAGCCAAGGCAGCGGAATCCACGTTTTGGAACGCGCCAACCGTAGCTCAAGGCGTCGAAACGCTTAAAGAGCAAAGTCCATATCGATTCATCTCCCATGCGGCGCTTGAATCCACCAAAAAACATGATGGCCTGCTCGCGCACATCAGTTTCAGCGATTGGGTCGCACAAAGCATTCAGCGCGCTACCGAAAGCGTCCAGAGCAACATGCAAAACGGATTGGCTTTTCTGGCATCGGTTGCTTCGACCGCTCCGTTTGTTGGCCTCTTCGGTACGGTGTGGGGTATTTACAATGCGCTTGTAAAAATCGGTGTGTCCGGTCAAGCCTCTATCGACAAGGTTGCAGGGCCTGTGGGCGAAGCGCTCATTATGACGGCGATCGGCTTGGCGGTGGCGGTACCAGCGGTGCTCGGTTACAACTTCATTGTTCGCAAGAACAAAACAACGCTCGAAAGAATTCGTAACTTTGGTTCAGATCTGCACTCCGTGCTGATCGGCTCGGCGGCGGCAGCTGCTGGCGGCAAGCGATAGTACGGCACCACCCGCGCGATCGGAGCCTAAATCATGGGCATGAACGTAGGTAGGAGCGACGAAGAAGACCAGATCAATTCAAGCATCAACACCACGCCGCTAGTCGACGTGATGCTGGTGCTGTTGATCATCTTCCTGATCACTATTCCAGTGGTCACAACATCGATCAAGCTGAACCTTCCTAAGGAAGCAGTGCAGATCCGTGAGTCAAAACCAGAAAATATCGTGATATCGGTGAATGCTGATAGCAAGATGTTTATGTATGACACCCCAATTCGGGATATTCGCGATTTGACGGATCGACTCAAAAAAGTCTCCAAAATGGATCCTCAACCAGAGGTGCATATTCGTGGAGATCTAACGTCAACTTATGACGGAGTAGGTCGAGTCATATTTGCGTGCCGCTCCGCTGGCATCTCAAAGATCGCGTTCTTGACAGAACCGCCGGCGCGAGAATAACCATGAAACAAAATATTCTCATGGACATCATCGTTTTACGCGATGCCAGTCTGCACGCGACCACTAATCTTCGCGGCCTTACGCAAAGGAGCCTGTCATGGGCATGAACGTAGGCAATAACAGCGGCGAAGATGACGTCCTCGTCGACATGAACACGACGCCGCTCATTGACGTGATGCTGGTGTTGTTGATCATGTTCATCATCACCATTCCGATTCAGTTGCACTCGGTGAATATGAACATGCCGCCTGCTTCAAACGTGAAGCCACCGATCGAACCGGAGATCGTCAAGATCGATATCAATGAGGCTAGCCAGATATTCTGGAATGGCGCAATTGTCGCGGACAGAAATGAACTTCAGACCAAGATGGCAGCCGCTGCTGCGCTGCCCGTCCAACCTGAGATTCATCTACGTCCTGATAAGCTCGCCAGGTATGAGATCGTGGCCTACGTCATGGCAGCCTCGCAGCGCGCCGGACTGGTCAAGATGGGCATTCTCGGCCATGAGCAATTCCTTTAAGCGCGTGCCGTAAGCACCAGACCTTCAAGAAAGCGCTTATCTCGCATGGATTACTCATACAAACCGAAGCAATCGAACAAGCGCATCGTGGCCGTAGCTGCCGTGATCGCTCTGCACATATTCATCGTATACGCGCTGGTCACCGGCCTCGCGCGTAAGGCGGTAGATATCATAAAGAAGCCGCTGGAAGCCAAGATCGTGGAGGAGGTCAAGCTGCCTCCACCACCACCGCCGCCACCACCGCCTCCGCCACCACCGAAGACGCCCAATCTGCCACCGCCTCCGCCCGCTGCTCCGCCGCCACCTTACGTGCCGCCGGTTGAAGTTGTGGTTGCTGCGCCACCTGCGCCTTCGATCACCACCACTTCGGAGCCCCCCAAGGCCGAGTACAAGATCGCGCCGCCAGTGCCACCTGCGCCACCTGCGCCTGTCGCACCACCACCGCCACCAAGACCTGCGGTCACGCGGATTGGAATTGGTTCGTTACCGCAGTCGTGTCGTCCTGATTCTCCTCCGGCGCGTGAGATGAACAAGGCCGGTGTGGATCGAATCGAGGGCACAATCCTCGCGACTGTAAACGCGGACGGTACGTTTAGCAATGTACGGGCTGGGAATATCACTCCCGGGAATATGCGTAATGCAGTACAACGCACGTTCGCCAATGCACTCACTGATCCGTCCTGCAGGACTAGAGGCGATGGCGACAAGTACGACGTCGAAATCCCGTTTTTGATGAAGTTGGACTAAACGGTTGCGTCTGATGCAAGGCTACGTGTCGGTTGAACCGACACGTAGCCAGTATCAAAAGGGCATGGGTAGTTCATAATGCGATTTGATTTCAGCCCATACGGTTATGAGAAAAAATACGCTTAAACAGAAAATGTCTCGCGGCGAATGCACCACCAACGGTTGGTGCGCACTAGGTTCGTCGTATTCAGCGGAACTGCTGGGGCACGCGGGATTTGACAGTGTGACTGTCGATATGCAGCACGGCATGTTTGACTTTGCGCAGGCAGTTCCGATGTTGCAGGCGTTGTCTGCGACGCCGACGGTGCCCATCGTTCGAGCACCATGGAACGACACCGCCGTCATCATGCATTTGCTAGATGCTGGCGCGTACGGTGTCATCTGTCCGATGATCAATAACCGTGCAGAAGCCGAGCGATTGGTCGCTGCCTGTCGCTACGCGCCTGTTGGCATGCGCAGTTTCGGCCCCGCGCGCGGACTCCTCTATGGTGGTGCCGATTATTTTGATCATGCCAACGATGAGATCGTTGTTTTGGCGATGATAGAAACGCTTGATGGTATCAAGCATCTTGATGACATTCTCGCCACGCCGGGCCTCGACGGTATCTACATAGGGCCTGCCGATTTGGCATTAGTGCTGGGCGCTCGTCCCGGGTCCGATTTGACCGATCAGCGTTGTATTGACGCCATCGCACACATTCTTGCTCGCGCAAAAACGCATCAAAAATTCGCTGGAATCTTTTGCTCAAGTGGACAGGTCGGCGCGATCCGCCGCAAGCAGGGTTTCCACATGATCACATTGACCCATGAGGGCGTCTATGTTGCGCAGGCTGCCAAGGCGCATATTGCTGATTCGCTCATCGAGCCTTCTGCTGGCGATGTTCCGAAGCCCTCCACCGGCTACTAGCCGATGCGCTTTTTACTTAGCTAATCATGCAAATCAGGCGCAGCGCTGTAAGCAAAGCTCGCGCGTTGTGTCCGGCTGATTTGATCATTGTGGTCGCTTTATGCGTGTCATCGCTTGGGATGAGCTCGGTGCATGCGTGGGACGTCAAACCGGTGGAATCATTTGACATCACCAAATACCTCGGTACCTGGCACGAAATTGCTTCGATTCCGCAGTTCTTTCAACGCAAATGTGTGCGTGACACCAAGGCCACTTACAGTGCGGCTGGCGATTCCCTTATCCGTGTCGACAACGTTTGCACTCGCGATGATGGTACGCGTGAGCGCGTCAGTGGGCGAGCTCGTGAGGGTGATCCGAACGTCGCGTCGAAGCTGGAGGTCACGTTTCTTGAGCTATTCGGCGAATACCGGTTTTGGGTAGCGGCTGACTATTGGGTGATTGCGCTGGATCCGAACTACGGATGGGCGGTGGTGGGGCATCCATCGCGTCGCTACGGCTGGATTCTGTCACGAGAGCCGTTGCTGCCAACAGCCGCAGTGGCCGAAATTATCGGACGTTTGAAGTCTCAGGGATACGATGCGTGTGAGTTTATTGTGACCCCGCAAACGGGTGGTCTCTCGCTCAGACGCCCGCTCTGTAATACGCTGCCTTGATCGTCGTGTCCGCCGCATGCGCTGTCTAATACAGCGCCAACCTTTACGACTTATCGTCTGGAGGACGATTGCGCAGGAATGATTCCAGTTCTCCTACTTTGGCTGGCTCTAACATCTCTAACGAGAGATCCCATTTGGGTGTGCCATCGTCGTCATTAGCGCCACGCGACTCCCAATCAATCGATCCGAGTGCTGGTTGATCGCCTTCAAACTCTTCATGCACCTGCAACAACAGCAATATGTCGCGATACGCGGCCAGGCTGAAGCCGAGTCGTGAGCCGCCACGATTGTCGTACAGTAGCTCCTCAAGGAATTTACGTGCTTCGGGCGTGCCCCAGTCGCGTTGCAAAACCGCGACGAGGTGCGGAAACGCTTCCAGACCGTCGTCTAGAGCGAGTTCATGGCCGTAGTTGTCCCAGTCCGGCATGCGACCGTTGAAATGAGTGCGGAATTTGGGAGCCAATTCGTCATAGCCCGCACGGTTGTTGGTACGCCGATAGAGATCGAAGATCATCAGCCATGCGGCTGGTGAATCGCGCTCAGACGTCTGCGATTCGATGTGATCACGCAGAATGTCGATGGCTTGATCGCTGCGACCGAGGTCAACATAAACCTGCGCCTCGTCGGTCACCTGCGAGAGCTCCGAGACGTCCACGTGCCGGGTCGTATCGCGAAGCTGAAACAGTGGATTGTTCAGGCGATCCGATGCTTCCCGCTCGGCGTTGACGGCGGAAGGAACGCGCAAAAGGGGATTGACGGAATCGCGGGCTGTCGTTGGCGACTGTGGTGCCGCCGCTGTTTTTGGCTGTGAAGTAAGTGCAGTGGCAGGCGAGACGTTGACGGACGGGGCCTCGCTAACGTCATCCGCTGCAGCAGATAAAGGGTACGCGGGGCGAGTCGGCTCGAAGACATCCTGATCAAGTAGTGTCGGTGCATCGGCGGTCGCCGTCGCCGTCGAGAACGTCACAGCCTTACTTTGCGAGCTTCGTTGACGCCACAGGAAACCGATCATTCCAAGCACCAAAAGCACGCCAGGAATCCACAACCATTCACGCCAGTTCCAGCTAGACGTCGTCGTGGCGGGACCATTGCCAGCTTTGGCAACCACAGCTGTACCCGCCGTCGCGCTCGTGCTGGCGCCAGCGGCATCGGCTTTGGCAGTCAGTCCGGCAGCACTCAGCTGAGCCTGCAACTCCGCAAGTCGGCGTTTCGCCACCACCAGGTCGGCCTCAAGCCTTGGCGATAGATCTTCTTCAATGGGCGTGCTGAGCAACCGCGCACGACGCTCCCCGGCAATAGCAGCTTGTAGTTCGTCGGTGACCCTCGCGGAACCTGGTGGCAC
>JBBRGY010000114.1:0-8783 GCA_038223495.1 Burkholderiales bacterium
GTCTCGGTAGCTATCGGTTCAAGCAAGTGCGCTTGAATCGTATCGTTCCGCGTGAGGAATTGCTCACGATCAAAGTGCCTGATGCGACGCCCGAGATCATCCTGGCCTACGCGCTAGGCGACGAACAGGCGCTACTCGCGAAGGTTCGCTATAACCGTTTGGTCGACGTATTTCTGGGCATCACTACGTTTTCGCTGCAAAATCATTTACGCACGACCGTAACCGGAATCGGTCAGATCGAAATCGACGAAATCTACGTCGGGATCGACAGACACGGACGCCAATTCGTCGTGCCTGTTCAAGCGAAAGGCGGAAACGACCGTCACGGCGTCGTGCAAACTCAGCAAGACATTTCCTGCTGTGCGCAGAAATTTCCCAATCTAATTTGTCGCGCTGTATCCGCTCAATTCATGACTGAAGACCGTATAGCGATGTTTGAACTCATGCTGGTTGACGGCGAAGTTAAGGTCGTGGATGAGAAGCACTATCAATTGGTATCGGCAACTGCTATTTCCCGAGACGAATTGTGGCTGTACGGTAAAGGTGTTGCCTAGAACGCGTTCCTGAGTGGAATACGTTAGGAGGCGCGCGGCTCAAATCCCGAGCCCTCGCGAAAACCGAACGCCGCCCGCGAGAACGTGGCGGCAAAGCATCGTCTTGGTTCGGCAGCGGGTCACGTTGCGCCACTGCATAGACAGTTGTATCAGCTGTCTGCTGAACCTTAGCATGCGCAGGGTCTAGAGCACCATAAGGGAGGAAGTCGATTTTTAACTAAATCGACCGCTTGCCCCTATAGCGCCGTCGTTGCAAAGAAAAGCTGAACGTTGAAATTAACCTTCGGTCAGCTTGGTTTCAACGGTCGCGCGGTCACGCAATTCACGCAACCATGTCTGATAGGCCTCGTCGGCTTTGCGTTCACGCAATGCGACGCGCGCGCTTTGGCGGCTTTTCTCGGCGGTGACGTCCTGCTGGCGACGTTCGGTGACTTCGATCAGGTGAAAGCCGAATTGCGTACGCACGGGGCCGATCACCGTGTTGATCGGGGCGGATTTCATGGCGGTTTCAAATTCCGCGACCGTGTCGCCCGGCGAAACCCAGCCTAACTCGCCGCCTTTCGGCGCGCTGCCGTCTTCGCTGCCGAGCTTGGCGACGTCTTCGAATTTCGCGCCGCCAGCAATTCGGTCCTTCATGCGCTCGATCTTTGCTTTGGCCTCGGCCTCACCGACCAAATCGTTCACTCGAACAAGAATATGTCGCGCTTTGTTTTGATCGACGATGGCTTGTTGCTGGCCAACGCGTTTGTCGAGCAGTCGCACGATGTGAAATCCGTTAGCGCTACGCAACACGTCGCTGGTTTCGCCAGACTTCATTTTTTCTGCCGCCTGGGCGTATAGCACTGGCAGCCGATCGCCTTGCCTCCAACCTAATTCGCCGCCTTTAGTCGCATCATTGGCGTCCGAGAACACCGCAGCGACCTGCGCAAACGGGGTTCCGGCTTTCAGCTGACGCGATGCTTCTTCAGCGCGTTTTTTGCGCGCCTCAACCTGATCGGGCGTGGCCTGTTCGGGCACCAACACGAGAATGTGTGCGAGTTGATATTCCGATTGATTGGCTCCGATCAGTTTGGCCTGCGCGAGGTAGGCCTCAATCTCGGAATCGGTCACCACGACGCGCGATTCGACTTCACGGTCCCGCAGGCGCGACAGCACAATTTCGTTTTTCAACTCATCACGAAATTTTTCGAGCGTGACGCCGTCCTTTTTGAGCGCTTCGGTGAACTGAATCATTGACATTTTGTTGTCGCCCGCGATGCGTTGCAGCGAGGCGTTCACCGTCTCGTCATCGGCACGAACGCCATATTCTTTGGCGTATTGCAGCTGCACTTTTTCGTTGATAAATCGCTCCAGCACCTGCGCATCCAGCTCGGCGTCTGGCGGCATGGTGACGCCTTGTCGCTTCAGTTGGGCGGTGACGGCGCGCTTTTGTTCGTTTAATTCGTAGCGCGTGATGACTTCGTCGTTGACAACGGCCACGACGCGATCAACGAGTTGAATGCGCGACGATTGCGCGAGCACGGGAAGCGCGGCAACGCTTAACAATCCGGCGATGGCAACAGCGCAAACCTTGGGGAATAGGGGGATCGATTTCATAGTTCGTCGGAGGTCTTTTGAGGCGCCTTTAAAGCGCTATTTGCAAATGTGGCTAATTAGGATTCAGCGGCGAGCCGGGCGTCCACGGGGTGAACTCGGGGCCGGTCGGCGACGCTTCATCCAGACGGCGTTGGGTAGGATTATCGTAGAGAAGCGAATAGCCGGGAATATTTCGTTTGAGGACATCCAGCGGGTTAGAACCGACCCGGCCCAATCCGTTCAATTCGAGTTGCAGGAAGAACGTGTTGGTCGCCGTGGTCGTTGAGGTGGCCAAACGCTGCGCAACGGCGCGGATGACGTAGCAGCAGCCGTCGTATTCGATGCCAAACACGCCTTCGGTCAGGCGACGATCAGCAATCGAGTAATTGACGCGGCCCACCGCATAAATACCACGGTAAATTGGCCATTGCCCGGCCACGTCGATTTGCTTCACGCGTACGTTGCCAGACTGCGTGGCCAGTTCGCGAATCGCGCGGTAGTTGATGTTGATCGTGCGCGATCGCTCGGGCGAGTAGCGAAGCCCTAAAGAATAACGCTCGGTTTGGGCAATATTGGCGTTGTATTGCGTGTTTGCCTCGACATAGAGTGCGTCGGTGACTCGACCCTGCGCCGAAAAAAGCAGATCCGAACTGTTGCGGTCGCGCTCAACCTCTCCGGGTAGGACGACCCGTTGATTGTCGAAATAGACTCGCCCACCAACGGCAAAGCGCATCCGTTCTTTTTGCGATTCTGGATCGAGCAGACGCGAGGTGACCCCCACCGAGAGCTGTTGCGTATCGCCAATCCGATCTTGTCCGATGTAGCGGTTCTGGTTGAACAGTTGCAGATAGTTGAAATCAGCCAGCGCGGTGTCAAACACAGGCGTTTCGCGCTGGTCACGAAACGGAATGTGGACAAACATTGCGCGCGGCTCAAGCGTCTGCGTAAACGACTTGCCGAAAAGCGATGAATTGCGTTCGAAGCGAAGTCCGGCATCGACGCTGGTGATGGGTACGATTCGAGTCGAATTGCGGTAGTCGTCGAATTCACCAATCAGGTTGTAACGCGTTGCATGCAAACCGACCTGTGGTGTCACGAAATAACCGGGTTGTTCGAAACGGTAAGCGGCCGTGCCATAGGTGTAAGCGCGGTAGCCGGACGGGAGCGACCCATTGGGGTACTCAAATCGTGTAGTGTCAGCCGAGACTTTCAGTTCAAGCCGTTGATCGGCAATCGGGCGATAGATCGGTGACGTCGCGGTTAATTGAGGCACCCTGTTGTACGGTGGGAGTACCAGTGCGGCAGGATCTTGCAACGTCTGAAAGCGTTGCGCCTTCGCGGTGAACACCCAGTCGAATTTGCGATAGGTCAACGTCGCATCTCGCGGCAACGTCGTGATGGATGTGATGGAAACGAAGTCTGACAAATCGACAAAATAGCGTGCGTCGGACACGTGGTTGTAGTTCACTGACAGCGTCAGGTTTGGCGTGAAAAGCTGCGTATGACGAAAGTTTGTCGCATCGCGCGTCAAATCAGCCAATCGATCTTTGGGCAAAATTTCGCCGTCCAGTACACCCGCGCTCACGCCGAACGGCGTGTCAAAAATGTAGCGCGCCTGACCGTTGAGCAACATACCGCGCTTGCTCATCACGCGCGGCGTCAGCGTTGCATCGTAATTGGGCGCAAGGTTGAAGTAATAGGGAATCTGAATGTCGAGACCGCGATTGCCGCTGGTGCCATAGGTGGCAGCGAGAAATCCGCTCTTGCGCTCGTTGTTGAGCGGAAAACTGAATTCTGGTAACCATGCCACTGGAATCGAACCGAGATAGATCTTTGCGTCGCGCGCGATGCCGGTGGAGGCGTTCTGATCGATGTCAAGCTGCCCCATTTCGATGCGCCATGCTGGCGAATCACCGACGCAGGTTGAATAACTACCGCGCAAAACCCGATACTTTTCCGGGCCGGTGAACTGCAATTCGTCGGCCTTGCCACGCCCCTTGTATAGCCCCAGCACAAACGTTGGACGCTTCATAAAGCCGGTTTCGGTGTCGCGCTTGTACAGAAGCTCGGGCCCTTCTATAAGGTCCTGCCATGAACGAATCACCACGTTTCCGCGTGCTTTGATCGTATCAATCGAAAACTCGTAGCGCATCCAGTCGGACAACACCTGCCTCGACGGCGATTGCAGGTCGACCGAACCAGTCGCCTCGAAGAATTCGTTGTCCACGCCAGACGTTTCAAGCGCCTTGACGTTGGTAATCTCGCCCGCGTCTTTGCCGTCTTTTCCTTTGGGCGGCGGGGGCTTCAATTGCACCGCGTAACTGCCATTCGACGAAATCGCCGAGGGGCAAAAAGGTCGCAATTCGGGCATCGCGCGAGCCTCCATAGGCGGAATCACACCCGCTGCCGCCAGCGCACCCGCCACGGGCGTGGCGAGGCATGAGGTTTGCGCGTGCGTC
The DNA here is from genome assembly GCA_038223495.1 of Burkholderiales bacterium. GTDB lineage: Bacteria > Pseudomonadota > Gammaproteobacteria > Burkholderiales > Casimicrobiaceae > Casimicrobium. The sequence goes on from JBBRGY010000114.1 coordinate 4,589, forward strand.
ACTGCTGAAGAGCACAGGGCAAACGCAAACGCAGTAACGGGACGGGGAAATGAACGCAAAGAGGGCAATTCTGAAAATGCGGAAAAGTGATGCCCAGCACGCAGTTGAAGCCCAACGAGGGGCATCAAAGGCTGGCTAAAATCGCAAGTTTAGCCGACGAATCTTGACCCTACGGATGCGTGAGACATCGCATAACTGTGCGTTCTCCGCAATTCGTGCTCACCCAGTCACTTGATGCAACGAATCGACCTGCCTTCACCCGCCACTGATACCCGTCTTGACGAGGCAATTTCCTGGCTTTCGAACGCCCCCCCGACCGATAAATCGGCTGGAGAATGGACGTCGATTGCTACCGCTTCGGCCGACGCCAGCTTCCGGCGCTATTTCCGCGTGACCTCAGCGACAGGGGCGACGGCGATTGTGATGGACGCGCCACCGCCGCAAGAGGACGTGCGACCATTTGTGAACATGACGCATTTGCTTGCCGAAGGCGGCGTGCATGTGCCGGCACTGCTGGCGGCGGATGAGGCAAACGGATTTTTGTTGCTCGGGGATATGGGTTCGACCACCTATTTGTCCGCCTTGCAAACGGCCAACGCGAACGAACGAGACGCATTTTTTGCCGACGCCATCGCCACGCTTGTGCAATTGCAGCGGATCGATCCAGGCCGCGCGCGCGCTGCACTACCGCACTACGATGCCGCACTACTGCGGCGCGAGATCACGCTGTTTCCGGATTGGTATCTGGATCGACACTGCCGCGCTGCGCTCACGGACGATGAAAAGAATTCGCTGGAGCGTGTCTACGCCACATTAATTGCGAGCGCCCTGGCGCAACCGACCGTGCTCGTGCATCGCGATTACATGCCGCGTAATTTGATGGTGACGCCCGAGCGCAATCCCGGCGTGCTGGATTTTCAGGATGCAGTGATCGGGCCGATTACGTATGACGTCGCCTCCCTCATGCGCGATGCGTTTTTGAGCTGGGAAGAGCCGCAGATCATCGATTGGGCTGTGCGCTATTGGGATCAGGCCAAAAAAGCGGGATTGCCAGTACGCGCAGATTTCTCCGAGTTCTATCGCGAGATGGAATGGATGGGGTTGCAGCGACATCTCAAAGTGATGGGCATTTTTGCGCGCATCAGCTATCGCGATGGCAAGCCGAAATATCTGGCTGATACGCCGCGCTTTGTCGCTTACGTGCGGCACGCCGCGAAGCGCTATCAGGCGTTCGCGCCGCTCTTACGGTTATTTGATCGTCTCGAAGGTAACGCCGCAACCGTGGGCTACACGTTTTGAGTGGCGCGAACACAATTCCGGATGCAATGATCCTCGCTGCGGGTCGCGGGGAGCGTATGCGGCCCCTGACTGACGCGCTGTGCAAGCCGCTGGTGCCCGTACGCGGTGCGCCGCTGATTGAATATCACATCAAAAAGCTGGTTGCGATTGGCGTGACACGCATTGTGATTAACGTGAGCTATCTCGCCGAACAGTTGATGCAAACACTGGGCGCGGGCGAGCGCTTTGGCTGCGAACTGATTTACTCGGTTGAGCGCGAACCGCTGGAGTCCGGCGGTGGTGTCGCCACGGCGAGCAAGCATTTTCGGGGAGCTGCGGTGATCCTCGTGAGCGCCGATATTTACAGCGGCTTCGACTATGTGCGGCTTCTGCCGAGGGTTCGCGCTATTGAAAATGGCCTCGCCAGTGCCCATTTCATATTGGTAAAGCCAACGCCCGGCGAACCGGGTGGTGAATTTGCGCTGGATGCCGCTGGCCGCGTGCATTCCGGCCAGCCGCGACTGACGCTCGCTAATATTGCGGTGTTGGCTACGGGTCCGTGCCGCGCATGGCCGCACGGCGAACGTTTCAAACTGCTACCGCACTATCAACACTGGGTTGACAGCGGCAGCGTGACCGGCGAGTTGTTCACCGGTCTCTGGCGAAACGTAACGACCGCCGCCGATGTCGAAATTCTTAATTTGTCCTGATTTGTTGATTGCTGCTGATTTTTTATGATGAACCCTCTGCTTGATTTTTCCGCTTTGCCCCGCTTCTCCGAGATCAAACCGGAGCACGTCAATCCCGCCGTTGAGCAATTGATTGCCGAGGCGCGCGCCGCGATTATCGAGATCGAAAAATCCGAGTCAGTCTCTTGGCAAAGTATTGTCGAGCCTTTGCAAGACGCGACCGAACGCCTGGGTCGCGCGTGGGGTGCGGTGGCGCATCTTAATGCCGTGATCAGCAGCCCTGAGCTGCGCGACGCGCACAATGCTGCGCTGCCCAAAGTGACGCAGTTTTATACAGAGCTTGGCTTAAATCGCGGATTGTTTGAACGCTATAAAACGCTCTCGGAAAATGCATCATCTCTGACCGATGAACAGCGCTCGTTACTCCAACACGAGCTGCGTGATTTCCGGCTGAGCGGCGTCGAGCTTGAAGGCGCACCGCGCGACCGCTATGCCGCGATTCAGGATGCACTTGCTGAAGCGCAATCGAAATTCGAAGACAACGTACTCGACGCGACCAATGCGTTCACGCTTGACGTCGCTGAGACGGAGCTTAAAGGCGTGCCCGCTGACGCCATCACGACCGCGCGAGAAAAAGCGAAGGAAGCGGGTCTGGCTGAGGGCTTGTGCCGCCTCACTCTGCAAGGTCCTTGCTATATGCCCGTGATGCAATACGCTGATTCGCCGGCGCTTCGCGAGCAGATGTATCGCGCCTACTCAACTCGGGCAAGTGACGAAGGCGATATGCGCTTTGACAACAGCGCACAAATCGAGACGATCATCGCGCTACGCGCAGAAGAGTCGAAACTTCTGGGCTTTGCCAATTTCGCAGAACAATCGCTGGTCACCAAAATGGCCGAGTCACCGAAGCAGGTGCTCGATTTCATTCGAGACATCGCGCTGCGTGCGCGTCCGTACGCAGAAAAGGATTTGTTGGAGCTGAGAGCCTTCGCCGCCAGTGAACTGGGCATCAGCGATTTGCAGTCCCCTGACGTTGGCTATGCGTCCGAAAAAATGCGACAAAAGCGCTATGCGTTTAGCGACGAAGAGTTGCGTCAATATTTCCCGGAAGATCGCGTTCTGGCGGGTCTGTTCCGCGTCGTCCAGAGTATTTATACGGTGAAAATCGTGGAAGGCAAATCGTCATCGTGGCACAAAGACGTCCGCTTTTTTGAAGTGCTCGATCAGAGCGGTACGCGCATCGGCGAATTCTATTTTGACCTCTATGCACGCGAGAACAAACGCGGTGGCGCGTGGGCGGACTCGGCGCGTGATCGCCGCATGTCGCATAGCCAACTGCAAACCCCCGTCGCCTACATGACGTGCAATTTTCCGGCTCCCGTGGGTGGCAAACCTGCACTCTTTTCACACGACGACGTCATCACGCTGTTCCACGAATTTGGTCACGGCCTTCATTTGTTGCTCACCGAAGTTGCGACACTCGGCATTTCTGGTTTTGGCCATGTTGAATGGGATGCCGTGGAACTGCCTAGCCAGTTCATGGAAAACTACTGCTGGGAATGGGACGTGTTGTTGCACATGACACAGCACGCGGAAACGGGAGAACCGTTGCCGCGCGAGTTGTTCGACAAAATGATCGCGGCGAAAAATTTTCAGGCCGGTCTCGGCGCGCTGCGACAGATGGAGTTTTCGTTGTTCGACATGCGCCTGCATTCGGAAGGTCAAGCTGCGGATCGTGCTGGCTTGCTCAAGTTGCTCGCAGAGGTTCGCGCCGAGGTGTCGGTGCTATCGCCGCCCGCTTACAACCGTATGCCATGGTCGTTCGCTCATATTTTTGGTGGTGGTTACGCCGCGGGCTACTACAGCTACAAATGGGCTGAGGTGCTCTCGGCCGATGCATTTGGACGGTTCGAAGAAGAAGGTGTGTTGTCGCCGGTTGCCGGTAACTCGTTTCGCAAAGAAGTGCTCGGTCGTGGCGGCAGTCGCGACGCGATGACGAATTTTGTGGCATTTCGTGGACGCCCGCCTACTGTGGATGCGCTTTTGCGGCACAATGGCATGAGTGCAAACTAGATAGATAGACCAATCACAATAATTGGCGCGCCGGGAAAAATTTCAGGAGTTTTGGCATGAAGATGTTTGTTTCGTTATCAGCGGTCTCAGTAATCGCACTCTCTCTCGCCGTGGTGAGCTCTGCTTCTGCGCAGCAGGTTTACCGCTGGGTCGAC
>JBBRGY010000115.1:0-8729 GCA_038223495.1 Burkholderiales bacterium
CCATGTTGCCGCAGTTGTTAAACATCATTGGCGGGACAAACGTTCGCGGGTTTTGCCCCGACAGTTTGGCGAATGGCCACGCCAAAAGCCCGGAGCCCATCACGATGACAATCGAGGCGACCACCAGCGGCCATAGCGACACCAGATCGACGCTCTTGTCGCTCAAGTACGCGAGCACCAAAAATGGCCCAAACACGTCAAGATTCAATCGATTGACGACCCGCATGTCCGGCTTCCACATGCGACCCAATATGTATCCGAGCACGATGATCGCAAGCACCGGCAGCACAATAGAAAGTATGCGTAGCGTGATGTTCATGCGTGTTTCCCGTGAGCCTCGTCATCGCGCGCCGACCACATCCATGCGGTGAGCGCGAGTTGGATGACACAAATGACAGCGAACACCAGCGCGAACCCTTGTGGGTCATATCTCGCAACTGTACTGCCGGTGCTATCAGGATTAACGATGCGGTACTCATTCACGACAACGCCGATACCCCATTGCAGCATAAAAATTGCGGCGAACAACGCCATGTTCAGCGCTGCATTCGCGCGTCCGACGATGCTGCTCGGATAGTAGGGCGTTAACAGCGAAAAATAGCTGTTGGTGGCCGCGCCAAAAAAACCAAATGCAAAAAAGACCAGCGGCAGCGCTGTCGTGCATTTCAATGCGAGCGGTACGATGCTGCAAGCAAACAAAAGCAACATCCAGTGGTTATAGAGAAACGCCTCTTTGCCTTCTTCGCGCAGGCGGCCCGTGACCCAACCGTGAAACAGATTGCCCACCAGCATCCCGATCGGCATACAGATCAACACATTGGCGAGTGCGTTGCCTGACAATCCAGCCACGTGCGTGAGCCACGGCCCCGCCCACAGCGATTGCACCGCCCAGAGCACGCCGCACGCGAACGACACCGCCGGGAAGGTGCGTCGCGCCTGCCAGGTACGCCAAACATACCCAAGCGCGATGCGCATACTCACCGGGGCAGCTTTCACTACGCGTGAGCGGCACGGTGGCGTAATCAAAAACAGCGTTACCACCGACGCGGCAACCAACAGCGCGCAGCCCATAAACACGTCGCGCCAGCCGAAAGTTGTGATGGCCCACTGTGCAGGCACCGTTGCCGCAATCGCGCCCACCGTGCCGACCGAAAACATAATGCCGTTGGCCATCGGTTGTTTTTGCACGGGTAACCAGATCGCAAACGCACGCAATGAGCTCATCAGGCAGATCGCCACGCCAAACCCGATCAGCGTGCGGCCGATCCCTAGCATGAGGGTATTTTTTGCGACGGAGAATAGCGCCGTGCCCGCGGCCGCCGCGATCAACGCACAGGCGTTCACGCGGGCGCTGTCGAAGCGATCCAGCAGCGAGCCGAGCGGCAACTGTGCCAACGTGAACGCGACAAAATAAAGCCCCGTCAGTAAGCCTAGATCCGCCGCGTTCAGAGAAAAATCGCGCACCAAGCTGGGTGCCGCCACCGCATTGACATTGCGCAGCAACACCGAAGCAAAATAGGCCACTGCAAAAGGTGCAAACAGCCGCAGCAGAAAACCGGTGGTCAGCGCCGGACGCACCACGGGCGCAGCGTTAGAACTCAAAGGATGAACTGCGAAAGATTCTCGTCGCGCACGATGCCCGCAAGCTTTTCGTCGACAAACTTGGCATCGATGTCGATGGTGTGACCGGTCAATGAGTCGGCCGTGAAACTCACGTCCTCTAACAGCCGCTCCATCACGGTGTGCAAGCGTCGCGCGCCAATGTTTTCCTGTCGTTCGTTGACGGTGAATGCAATTTCGGCGAGACGATGAATGGCGTCGGATTTGAAGTCGAGCGTCACTTGTTCTGTCGCCAGAAGGCCCGCGTACTGCCGCGTCAGGCTTGCATCCGTGCTGGTCAAAATACGCTCAAAATCCTCGACGGTAAGGGCGTTTAGTTCCACCCGGATCGGAAAACGCCCCTGCAATTCAGGAATGAGATCGCTCGGCTTTGAAAGTTGAAACGCGCCGCTGGCGATGAACAAAATGTGATCAGTTTTGATCGCGCCGTACTTGGTATTAACTGTTGTGCCCTCGACCAGCGGAAGGAGATCACGCTGCACACCCTGACGCGAAATATCCGTGCCGCTTGATTCCTGCCGCGTCGCGATCTTGTCGATTTCGTCGAGAAACACGATGCCGTTTTGCTCGGCGTTGTCGAGAGCTGTCTGTTTCATTTCATCGTCGTTGATCAGCTTTGCGGCTTCTTCGTCCTGCATCGCTTTCATCGCTTCATCGACGCGCATCTTCTTCGATTTTTTGCGTTCGCGATGCATGTTGGCGAACATGCCCTGAATCTGTTGCGTCATTTCCTCCATGCCGGGTGGCGCCATCACCTCCATCTGCGGCGAGGCGACAGCGACTTCGATTTCAATTTCTTTGTCGTCGAAATCCCCTTCGCGCAACATCTTGCGAAACTTTTGACGCGTCGCGTTATCCGTAGGTTTCAAATCATCAAAATTGACGGCGCTAGGCGGCGGTAGCAACGCATCGAGCACACGATCCTCAGCTGCGTCTACCGCGCGATCCTGTACAGCCTTGATTGCCTGTTCCCGCGTCAGTTTGATCGATACTTCGACGAGATCACGAATGATGGTGTCGACGTCGCGCCCCACGTAGCCGACTTCGGTGAACTTGGTCGCCTCTACTTTTACAAACGGTGCGTTCGCCAATCGGGCTAGCCGCCGCGCAATTTCGGTCTTGCCAACACCCGTCGGCCCGATCATCAAAATGTTTTTCGGCGTAATTTCCTGCCGTAAGGGATCCTGCACCTGCTGGCGCCGCCAACGGTTCCTGAGCGCAATTGCAACGGCTTTCTTTGCCGCCCCTTGACCAACAATGTGGCGATCAAGCTCGAGGACGATTTCTTTGGGGGTCATAGGGATAGACATGCGGGCAGCTCTAAAAATTCATTTGTGGGGCGCATTGTGTTGTCGCGCGGTGCTCGCAATCCTCACGTACTAGGGCGTACGTTCCGGTTGCTGCGCTCCGGGCTCCTAACACTGCATCCCCAAAAAATGAATTTCTAGAGCTGCCCATTCTGTTAATTTTACGGACGTAGAATCCTGACAGTCCTCCAAAAGTTCACACTATGCCCATCCTGCAAGACAAGAAAATTCTGCTCACCGGCCTTCTGTCCAATCGCTCCATCGCGTTTGGCATTGGCAAATCGCTCGTTCGGGAAGGCGCAACGCTTGCTTACACCTATGCCGGCGAGGCGATGAAGGCCCGCGTGGAAAAGCTGGTGCCTGAACTGGGCGGTGGCCTGATCATGAGCATGGACGTCACCAAGCAGGACGAAATTGACGCCGTGTTTGCGAAGCTAGGAAGTGAATGGGGCGGTTTGGACGGCGTCGTGCATTCGATCGGCTACGCGCCGCGCGAGGCGATTGCGGGCGATTTTCTGGACGGATTGTCGCGGGCGTCATTTATGACCGCGATGGACATTTCGGCTTACAGTTTTGCGGCGTTGGGTAAAGCTTCGCGCGAACTGATGCGCGGTCGCAACGGCGCGCTGCTGACATTGTCGTATCTCGGCGCGGTGCGCAGCGTGCCGAACTACAACACGATGGGTGTGGCCAAAGCCGCGCTAGAGGCCAACGTGCGCTACATGGCGGCGACGCTCGGGCCCGAGGGCACACGGGTCAACGGCATCAGCGCCGGGCCGATCAAGACGCTCGCGGCGGCGGGCATTGCCGGTTTTTCGACGATGCTCAAGAGCTTCGCGCCGGCTTCGCCCATGCGCCGCAACGTCACAGCCGATGAAGTGGGCAATATCGCCGCGTTTTTGATGAGCGATTGGGCGAATGCGATGACCGGCGAAATACTCTACGCCGACAATGGCTATTCGCACGTCGCCGCGGGCATGGATGACGGCGGCGAGAAGCCGCAAGAGTAATTAGTTACGCCCTGCCGTGCAAAACTCGGTGACCTGCGCGACGTAATCCGGAAATTCGGTAATCGCGTGGTCGCCGCCGTCGATGATGTGCTGATGCGCGCCCGGATAGTGATCTCGCATTTGCCGCCAGTCGAGCACTTCGTCGCCGGTTGCCGCCAGTAAAAAATAGCGCTCTGGATGCGTGATCCGACCGATCTGTAACTCGGCCAGCTCATAGAGATATTCCGCCCGCCACTCAAACGGCTCACCGGAGTGATAACTCGTGAGTTCGCCCACATACCCCGCAAGATCATTGGCAGGCATCACTGCCGGGTTCAGCAGCGCCGCACGGCAACCGTACGCCTCAGCCAGAAATGTGGCGTAGTAGCCGCCCAGCGACGAGCCAATCAATGCCCAATCTGCCGCCGCATCGCCACGATCTTCAATCAACTCGCGGGCCAGCTCCATCGCCACCGCCGGGTTGGCTGGCAATTGCGGACAGATGAAACGATGTTCCGTTTTCGCAAAATGCGCCGCCATGAGCCGCGCCTTGGTCGATTGCGGGCTGGAGCGGAAACCGTGCAGATATAGAAGATTCATAGGTACGACTCCGCGTTCAGGAATACGCTGCATTTTGCAGCAGTGACGGCGGTTATGTGGGCTCGGAGATAATTACGGGTTAATTCAAACAATACCGGTCCCCATCATGGCAGTCCAATGCGGCATCGTCGGTCTTCCGAACGTCGGCAAATCCACGCTTTTCAATGCGCTCACCAAGGCGGGCATCGCCGCTGAGAACTACCCTTTCTGCACGATTGAGCCCAATACCGGCATCGTTGAGGTGCCCGATAGTCGTCTCGCGAAATTGTCCGAAATCGTGAAGCCACAGCGCATTGTTCCCGCCTCGGTTGAGTTTGTCGATATCGCTGGGTTGGTTAAAGGCGCGTCGACGGGCGAAGGCCTCGGCAATCAGTTTCTCGCCAACATTCGCGAATGTGACGCCACGGCTCATGTCGTGCGCTGCTTTGAAGACGACAACGTGATTCACGTCGCGGGCAAAGTCTCGCCCATTGATGACATCGAAGTCATCAACACGGAGCTTGCGCTGGCGGATCTGGCGAGCGTGGAAAAGGCGACGCATCGTTTCAACAAGCTGTCCCGCTCAACCGGCGGCGATAAAGAGGCGATGAAAATGTTGCCACTGCTGGAGAAATGCCAGAAGGTGCTCGATCAGGGCCGCGCCGTTCGCTCGCTTGATCTCGATGAAGAAGAGAAAACGTTGGTGAAACAGCTCTTCCTCATCACATCAAAACCCACCATGTACGTGGCTAACGTCGCCGATGCCAACGATCTGGCGCACAACGCGCACTACCAGGCTGTGCTCGCCTACGCCGCCAAAGAGAATGCGCCCGTCGTGGCCGTCTGCGCCAACATGGAAGCCGAAATCGGCGACATGGATGATGCCGACAAGATGGAATTTCTGAAAGATTTGGGACTTGAAGAGCCTGGTCTGAATCGGGTGATTCGTGCCGGTTACGGATTACTGGGATTGCAAACCTACTTCACTGCGGGCGTGAAAGAAGTACGTGCCTGGACCATTCACACAGGTGACACTGCGCCGCAAGCCGCAGGCGTGATTCACACCGACTTTGAAAAGGGGTTCATCCGCGCGCAGACGATCGCGTTCGATGATTTCATTAAATTCAAAGGCGAGCACGGCGCAAAGGAAGCGGGAAAAATGATCGCGCAGGGCAAGGACTACATCGTCAAAGATGGCGACGTATTGGAGTTTTTGTTTAACGTGTAACAGGATGTTCGCGCAGCGCAGTAGCAATTTGCTCGAACACGGGCTCCCAGCGTCGCGATCCGTCTTGTCTGAACAGGCGCATCGTCGGTGACCATGCGCAGGTGTCGCCGGTAACGCCGTAGCGCCAGTCACCTGCATGGCGCAGCATCACCCAGGTCTTTGCGCCCAGCGCCGCCGCTAAATGCGCGGCGCCGGTATCGACGCTGATCACCAGATCGAGCGCGTCAATCAGTGCGGCCATTTGCGTGAACTCGACGGTGTCCGCTGTCCAGTCAATTAAGTTCGACGCGCCCAATGGCGGCGCACCGTGCTGCAACGAAACCCAGATGATTTCGCGATGAGCCTCGACGAAGCGTCGCACCAAGCGCGATGGAATCGAGCGATCGGCCATCTGGTTGTCCTGCCCGGCGGACTGCCCTTGCCAAACGATGCCAACGCGCAGCGCACGCGCCTGTGGTTCGGCCAGTGCGCTTGGAGCGGGCAGCTCATCCAAACGCTGCCGCCAGGCGGCCACTTGCGAAGCCCGCGTCTCAAAAAATCCGGTCGGCGCAGGTAAATTCGCGAGCGTGATTCCAAGGGCTGGCGGCAACGACCACAGTGCTGCCCAATAGTCGAAGGCCAGTGCCTCATGTTCACCGATGGCGATTACGCGTATATCCGGAAATGACTGCTGCATCAGCGCCACTTGCGAGCGTTGCACAACAAGCGTCACCCTGAGGCCACGAGCGATCACCAGTGGAATAAATCGGGCGAACATGAACGTGTCGCCCAAGCCCTGCTCACACATGAGTAAGATCGATTGACCTTCAGCGGCTTCGCCACGCCAGATCGGCGTATTCGCTGGAATTCGTCCACTCGGTTGCGTTTGCGGAAACTGCAAACGCAGTTCGTAATCGGCAAACCCATGCTCGTAATCGCCAATCGCCAACAATGAAAAAGTGCGATTCCAGCGCGCGTAATCGAATCCTGGCGCGAGTTCGAGCGCTCGATCAAACGCTGTGATTGAGCCATCGATGTCGTTCATCGAGCGCAGATTGAAGCCCAGATTATTAAGCGCTCCGAGGTGCTTGTCATCCAGCACTAACGCGCGTTGCGCAGCCCAAAGTCCTTCGTCATAGCGACCAGCGGTCCAAGCAGTTGCGCTCATATTGCTAAAAAATTCAGGCTCCTGATCGACGAGCTTGATCGAGCGCCACATGAGCTCCAGCGCGGCCGACGGTTGACCAGCCTGATATTGCGAAAGGCCCGCAAAGTGCAGCGCGGTGGCGTTTTCAGGCTCTTGTTGCAGCACGCGGGCGTAGCGCTCGGCGGCGTATTGCACATCGCCGCGCTCATGATGCTGCAACGCATCGGCAAGCACTTCATCCACCGCCAGTAACGCTTGCGTTGCCGGCGCTGCGCCCAGTTTCCCGTGGCAATCTTTGTAGCGTTTACCGCTGGTGCACGGGCACGGATCGTTGCGCGAGGAGGGCGGCTTGATTGAAGGCTCAGGCGTCGGCGAAATCGTTTTCGCCGCATTTAGCCGCGCTAGCAATGCCAAAGTCGATTGCTCTTCTGGAGCCTCAGCTAGCCTTCGTGTGACGAATGCTTGAGCCACGTCAGCACGTTTCAAGTCAACCAGATTTCGTGTGAGCGCGCCGAACCCCATGCCTTGGGCAATGGCTTGCGGCGCGGTGCGTGCGAATTCGACTAACTCATCGTCGTTGAGCACTTGCCAAAAGTTAAACACGCCGTGAAAGCCAAGGGTCGGCCCGACAGGCCGCCCCACATCGAACGCGAATCGATCTGCGACGCGCTCATCGGCGAACACAATGCCGTATTTGGTTTCGAGCAAATCGCGGTAACGCACGCAAATCGCTTCGTCCTCATTTTCGTCGGCGTTGAGCGTGATCGCAGGATCATTGAGCGCAGTCAGCAGGCGTTTCGAGCGCAACGAAAAACCGCCGTTGCCGACGCGAAAATCTCCGCTTAAATGCGGCCATTTCGCCCCGATGTAGTCGTAGTTCCAGAACTCCTCCGCCCATGCGCTGCCGTCAATGACGAAACCGTCCCACTGCACGACCAGTGCGTAATCGGTGGTGATGTAGTTGCCGAGCTCTTTGGTGACGAATTGTGAGTAGGCGGCGCGTGATTTGATGGGCGCGATGGCGAGCACTTCAACGCCGTCGTGCGTGATCGCTGCGTCGGTGAGCAAGAGCACGCGAGCGACGGGCAGCGCCGATGCAGAGCGGGCGAGGGCCGCAGCGGCGAGCGGCGCGTATGCGCAATCAACCGCGACTATCGTGATGGCGTCACGTGTGTTCATGCGAGCCTCCAGAGCGTCTCATCACTTTAGTCCTTCGTAGAGCAACCGCACACCCAAAAAGAACAGGCAGGCCAGCGTTACGCGACGAAAGATCACATCGTTGATCACGTTATTCAGGCGTACGCCCAGCCACACGCCAATCGGCGCGAATGGCATCAGCACCAGTGCGGTGCCGAGATTGGTCAAACTGAGCTGCCCGAGGATTGCAAACGGAATCAATTTTGCCGCGTTGACCACCGCAAAAAACACAATTGTGACGGCCATGAACTGCATGCGGTCCAGGCCTTTGGGCCAAAGATAAATCGTGATCGGTGGCCCGCCTGCATGCGCAAGCGTCGAGGTGAAGCCAGACAGGCCGCACCATACCCATGCGCGAAGGCCTTCCGGAAGCCATGATTTCAGATTGCGCAACGCCGGGATCAATTGGTACACCGAAAACGCCACAGAAATAGCACCCAGCAGCGCCTTGGTTGAGTTCACCGACAAGCTGCCAAAGCTCAACGCTCCGATCAAAATGCCGAGCAGCTCGGGCACCATCATGTGCTTCACGCTCGCCCAATCCCATTGCCCGCGATAGGCGCGCAGCCCAAGTAAATCCATTACACACAGTATCGGTAGCATGATGCCCGCCGCGACGCCCGGCGCGATGGCCTGACTCATCATGGGTACGGCGACACCGCCAACGCCTGCGCCGAGTCCCG
>JBBRGY010000116.1:0-8710 GCA_038223495.1 Burkholderiales bacterium
GCTCGCCGCGTGGTTTGTGCCGGTTTGGGAGGCCCTGGCGCAACATGCTGATCGGGAAGTTGCAACGATTGCCGGAAACGCGGCCAAAGAGGCGCGCATGCAGCTTCGTCATGCTCACGATTGGGTCGTGCGCTTTGGCGACGGCACGGCTGAGTCGCGGCAACGTATTGAAGCCGCCATCGCCGCACTTTGGCCGCATTGCGACGAAATGCTCAACGTTGAAATCGGTGGGACATCGCGTGATGCTCGGCGAGCCGCATGGTCTACAGTCGTCGCGGCAGCATTCCATGAAGCCACGCTGACGGTGCCTCTGATCGGAGCGTTCCCGGCCGCGAATACCGAGCACGCAGATCGGATTGTGCTACTCGCCGAAATGCAGTCCCTGGCTCGACAACATCCAAACGCGGTCTGGTAGTTTCTCAATGGCTCAACACTTTCATCCTCTTGAAATTCAAGAAGTGCGGCGCGAAACGGCGGACTGTATATCGGTGGTCTTCGCCGTGTCAGAGGCGTACAAAGACACCTTCGCTTTTCAGTCCGGCCAGTATGTCACCTTGCGTGCCGAAGTCGGAGATCAGGAGTTGCGCCGCTCGTACTCGCTCTGCTCGGCACCGCATCACGGTGAGTGGCGAGTGGCCATCAAGCGGGTAGATGACGGCATGTTTTCGCAATGGGCGCATGCGCTGTTGCAAGCAGGTGCAACCATCGACGTGCTGCCACCCGATGGGCATTTTAAATACCCGCCTGAAGGCGAAAAGCCACGCAATGTGCTGCTGCTCGCGGCGGGCAGCGGAATCACGCCGATCTTGTCGATTCTGACCACGTTGCTGGAATCGGACAACACAACAAACGTCACGCTCGTGTACGGTAATCGCCGTGTCAAGGACATCATCTTCAAAGAGCAGATCGAGGATTTGCGTGATCAGTATCTCACTCGCTTTCAATTGATTCACACTCTCTCTGGCGAGGGGCAGGACGCTCCTATCGCCAATGGTCGTCTGGACGGTGCAAAGCTAAGCCACCTTTTCGGTTCGCTGATCAGTCCGAAGAATTTCGACCACGTCTACATTTGTGGTCCCAATGAGATGATCACGTCATGCGCGGAGGCTTGCGCACAGGCGGGGATCGCAGCTGATCGCATCCACAAAGAACTGTTCGGTGCGCCCACGGGCAAGCAGCCGCGCGCGCAGCGACAGGCGAGCAGTGGCGATGGCGCCAAGGTGCTGGTCGTGGCCGACGGCATTGAGCGTGAACTGCTCGTGCCATTTCGTGGTGATTCGGTGCTCGACGTTGTGTTGCGAGCAGGTATCGATGTGCCGTACGCCTGCAAAGCCGGCGTGTGCTGCACCTGCAGGGCGCAGGTGCTCGAAGGGGAGGTGCGTATGGACGCCAACTACACGCTGGAGCAGCATGAAGTGGATCGTGGCTTTGTGTTGACGTGTCAGTCACATCCTATAACGCCGATCGTAAAGCTCAGTTACGACGCGCGCTAGAAGTTCGGGAGACTCGAACTCCTAGAATGAAGTCATGCCTCGCGGTCCATCTTCTGCTCACTCGCTTCAGCGAGAAACCATTCTCAATATTTCGGCTGATACGTTTGCCGAGGCGGGCTATCCGACAGCGACGATGGCCGCACTTGCGGCACGTTGTGGCGTGTCGAAGAGCCTCCTGTATCACTACTATCCGGCGAAAGACGCGATCCTGTTTGACCTGATGCATGAGTACATGACGCGGCTGCAGCAGTTGGTGCAGGAGGTGGCACGACTGGCGTTGCCAGCGCAACAGGGTCTGGCCGAGTTGGTGCGGCGCTTCGTGCGGGAGTACGAAACGTCGCGCTCGCGGCACATTGTGCTGCTCAATGACGTCAAGTTTTTGCCACCTTTGGAGCGGGAGCAGGTGATTGCGCTGGAACGCTCGGTCGTGCAGGCTTTTGCCGATGTGATCGCGGTGACGTACAAAATCGATGGCGCGCGTGCGAAAGTGCTGACCATGAGCGTATTCGGCATGATTAACTGGACGTTTACATGGCTTAAGCCGGATGGCCCGTTGTCTTATGCTGAGTTTGCCGAGTCTGTGGTCGGTATGCTGGAAAGCGGACTCGCGGGCGGTGCGCAAAGGATCGGACAACTCGCAATCAATGCAAGCACGCTCGCTGATGCAGAAATAATTTAGTAACTTGTATAAGGAATTTAGCTATGTCTGAACCGCTCGTTCGTGTTGAAAAATTAACGCAGCCCGCCAAAGTCGCACTCATCACGTTCAATCGCCCGAAGGTGATGAATGCGTTAAACGATGCGCTGGCCGAGGAGTTGGCGGGACATCTGGCTGCGCTCGATGCGGACCCCGATGTTCACGTCATTGTTGTCACGGGCAATGAAAAGGCGTTCGCTGCGGGCGCCGACATCGCGGCGATGGCCGAATGGACTTACGCGACGGTCTACAACGATAACTACATCACCAAACACTGGGAAGCGGCGAAGAGCGTACGCAAGCCGCTAATTGCCGCCGTGTCCGGTTACGCGCTGGGGGGCGGTTGTGAGTTCGCGATGATGTGCGACGTGATCATCGCCGCTGACAACGCCAAATTTGGCCAACCAGAAATTTCCATCGGCACCATTCCCGGTATGGGCGGCACGCAGCGTTTGCCCCGCGCCGTCGGTAAAGCCAAGGCGATGGAATGGTGTCTCACAGGGCGTTTCGTCACTGCACAGGAAGCCGAGGCCGCAGGCCTCGTGGCGCGCGTCGTGCCCGCAGATAAATTGATGGAAGAGGTGATGGCGACCGCAGGCAAGATCGCCAGCTTTTCGCTACCCGCCGTTATGAAGGTCAAAGAGACCATTAACGCCGCATTCGAGACCACACTTGCGCAGGGCTTAACCTTCGAGCGCCGTGAATTTCATGCGACGTTTGCGTTGGCGGATCAGAAGGAAGGTATGCGTGCCTTCGTCGAAAAGCGCAAACCTAATTTCAAAAATCAATGATCGCTGCGTCGTGACGAAAAGGGTATTTGGGTTCGCTGGCTGGTCTGGCGTAGGGAAAACGACGCTAATTGAGCAGGTAATCGCGCACTTGGCGGCCGATGGTGTTCGCGTGGCGTTGATCAAGCATGCGCATCACCGCTTTGATATCGACCATCCGGGCAAGGATTCGTTTCGCCATCGCGAGGCTGGCGCGACTGAGGTCATGATTTCCAGCGGAAACCGCTGGGCGATCATGCACGAGCTTCGCGGTGAACCCGAGATGACGCTGTCGGAGGCACTGGAACGGTTGAGTCCGTGTGATCTGGTGCTGATTGAGGGCTACAAGCGCGAACCGCTGCCAAAGCTTGAAGTCTGGCGCAGCGCGCTCGGCAAACCCTTGTTGTGCCCTAACGACGAGCACATCATCGCTCTGGCGACAGACGATCAGCTGCCCGACGGCGCCACACGCGCCTTGGCTAGTCGGGAACCGAACTTCGTGCGCGTTGGTCTAGCCAATATCGCCGGGATTGCCGAATTGGCGTTAACGACGGCCAAGACGCTTTAGCGGGCGTGAGTGTTCGGCTTTTGAGGTTCAGTGGGTGGCTGTGTTCACACTGTCAGTGTGGCGCAACAGTTGTCCCGCCAATTGTCTGAACCTGCCTCTCAACCGTTGGCCGTCGTTGACAGTATCTGCTTACCAGAGGAACATCGCGTCATGGGTTCACGAGCTATTCGCATTTCAAAACAGGCCGCCACGGTGGTCGGTGTGGCGTTGCTCGCGTTCAATTTCGGCGCAGTTGAGGCGCAAGACGGCGGCTATTTTTCGGGTGTCCGCTTTGGTGCCAGCGAAAAGGCGTGGAGCTTTACCGCGCCAGGCCTGAAGCTCGGTCAGGCGCTCGAATTCGCCCGCGCTCGCGAAACCAGCAACACTGCCTTTACCGGTTATCAGTTCACTAGCGGGTTGGCTTTGGGCGCAGCAATCAACACTGAACGTACGTCGGCTTTGGTCGGTGCGTCTGGAATCGGCCTTAAATTTGATGGCGCGCGCTGGGCTGAGCCTAGGCCCAATGTCAATGTGGACGTGGTTTCGGCATTTAACTGGCGTAGCTCGCTTTCCGTATTCGGCAAGCTCGGCGTCGGTCGCGGCGACAACCGTCTGACGCCAGAATGGTCGTCGCCCACGCAAGCCGCGCTGGATCGCACTGCAATTTCGTATGGCGTTGGTGTGCGTTATGACTTCACCACCAGCCTTGGCCTTAAGCTCGAACTCACACGCGGCACCCGCTTCGGGATGGATCGCCTGCGCACTGACGTCGATCCCGACGCGGTGAATGTCGGGATTCGCTGGACGTTCTAGTTCCGCGTTGTAGCGAGGGTTCCCAGAGCAATAGCTTTTCGTTGAAACCACCATTTTAACGGGGCTAGCATCGTATTTTGGCAAAAGTCGGTTTCTGCCATTTTTTGCCTATAGCCCCTAAGTAGCGGTCGTTTCACGCTAAAGCTGATGCAGTTTTCACCAATTCCTAGAATGCCAGGATGACCATTCAACTTGTTTTTCTGGCGCGTCTCCGAGAGCGTTTTGGCGTATCTCGTGAGCCATTTGCATTAACTGCCGACATCAATACCGTTTCTGCCTTGCTGGACGCTTTGCGCCAGCGCGGTGGTGCATTCGCCGAAGAGCTAGCTGAAGGCCGGGCGTTTCGCGTCGCGGTGAATCAGGACGTGGTCACACTTGATCATCCGGTGAAGGCGGGCGACGAGGTCGCCATCTTCCCGCCGGTGACCGGAGGCTAGCCATGACCTGCATTGTGCGTGTTCAAGTAGCCGATTTCGACCTGGGCGCCGAAATTAAGGCACTGCGGTTGGGCAATCCAGCGATTGGCGCGGTCGCGAGCTTTATTGGCTGCGTTCGCGATATGAACGAGGGCGATAGCGTCGGTCTGATGTACCTCGAACACTATCCCGGCATGACTGAGCGCGAGCTGGAAAAGATCTGCGCCGAGGCGAGCGCACGATGGGATGTTTTTGACACGCTGGTCATTCATCGCATCGGTGAGCTAAAACCGCTCGACCAGATCGTGTGCGTTGTCGTCACCAGCTCGCATCGCGGCGAATCCTTCTCGGCCTGTGAGTTCATCATGGACTATCTGAAGACGCGTGCGCCGTTCTGGAAGCGCGAATCGACACCGCACGGCGAGCGCTGGGTTGATGCACGAGCCAAAGACGACGTAGCAGCGGAGCGCTGGAAACAGTGAGCGAGACGCCCGCTATTGCGTTGATTGGGCTCGATTGGGGCTCGACGAATTTGCGTGCCTATGCGTTCGACGCAGTGGGCAACATCGTAGATCGCAAGCAATCGGACGCTGGCGCACTCAAGCTTAAAGGTGACTTGGCTTTTGATGCCGCGCTCGTCGCGTTGACCGGCGGCTGGGCGCGATCATATCCAGCGGCGACGCTCATCGCTTGCGGCATGGTGGGCGCGAGTTCAGGTTGGCGTGAAGCGCCTTATGTTGAGTGCGGCGTCGATGCAACATCGACTCAGGAGAAGGCAAGACTGGCGCAACGCCTCGCACTAGGCGTAACGAACGTTGCCACTTCGCTGGAACGGACGCTCACCATCATCCCCGGCATGAAGAGCAGCGAGCCCGATGTCATGCGCGGCGAAGAAACGCAGATCGTCGGTTCCGACGTTGTAAACGGTATCGTCGTCTGCCCCGGCACGCACAGCAAATGGGTTCACGTATCGTCTCATCAGATCGAGAGTTTCGCCACGTTTTATACCGGCGAGATGCATTCACTGATTCGCGATCACAGCTCAGTGGGCAACGCTATTAACACCGCGCCGACGCTGGATGACGGGCAATCTCTACATCTCGGCTTGAGCTACGCGAGAAGTGGAGCTTCGTCGTGGCTGCACGATTTGTTCGTCATGCGTGCTGCCGTTGTGACTGGCACAAAGACGCCAGAGCAGATCAGCACGGTGCTGTCGGGTTGGTTGCTCGGTTGCGAATTTTCGGCAGCATTGGCGATGTATCCGGATACCCCGGAAATCGCATTGCTGGCGAGTGCTACGTTGGTGCCCTGGTATGAGCGGGCTGGCGAAGCGTTTGGCGTGAAAGTGAATGCGCTGGATTCGGCAGCTGCAACCGCGCGCGGACTGTGGCGCGTGGCGCAAAAACTGAATTAGGCGCCTGAAATACTTGCTCCATATTCGCGCCGTAGAATCGACGCGTGGCACAACATAAACTTTCCCGACTATTCGAACCAGAATCCATCGCAGTGGTGGGCGCGTCTGAGCGCGCCGGCAGTCTCGGCCTCGCGCTATGGAAGCGGCTGCACGCACATCCGTACGCCGGGCACATTTACGCGGTCAACCCAAAGCATAAGAAAATTTTTGGCGAACCGTGCGTCGCCCGAATGACTGATTTGCCCGAGCGCGTTGACCTCGCGCTCATTACCGCACCAGCAGCCGCCTGCGCCAACATCATTCGCGAATGCGGTGCCAGCGGTTGTCAGTATGCGTTGATTTTGTCGCTGGGTTTTGAGGCGGACGGCGGTAAAGACGCGCTTGCGGCGGCCGCAGAGCTGCAAAAGGTTGCCTTCGAATCGCGCGTCCGCCTCGTCGGCCCGGGTGCGCGAGGATTGGTGCGGCCTCGCGTCGCGCTCGATGCTTCGGCGATGACCGATGTCGACACCATGCCTGCACCCGGTTCGCTCGCGGTACTGTCGCAATCGGGGGCCTGGCTTTCGATTTTGCGCGACTTTGCGGCTGGTTCGTCGATTGGTTTCTCCAGCTTATTGTCGCTCGGTACTTCGTTTGATCTGGATTTTGGCGAACTGCTGGACTTCTTTGCATTCGATGCACACACGGCTGATGTTTTGCTCTACATCGAGGAGGTAAAAAACGCCGCCTCCTTCATGTCGGGCGTGCGTCAGATTTCACGTATGAAGCCGGTGATCGTTTTGAAGGCGGATCGTGCGGATCTGCACCGAGCGCCCGATGGCACGCATGCAACCGTGCTGGCGCAGCATGATCGCGTGTTCGAAGCGGCGATTGCGCGTGCCGGTGCGGTGCGCGTGCAAACTGCAACGCAGATGGTGAGCGCTGCCAGACTGCTCGCTGGCGAACATAACCGCTCGCAGCAACGCGTGATCACCATCACCAACGGACGCGGGCCAGGGTTGGTCGCTGCTGACGCCGTACGTGCGCAGCAGCTCGCCATGGCGTCGCTTTCAGAGGCCACAAAAGCAATACTGCGCAAGGCATTGCCCGCCCATGCGCACGTCGGCAATCCAGTTGATATCGCGGGTGATGCAACCGCTGAGCGCTACAAAATTGCCATCAACGCCGTACTGGCCGATGAAGGCGTTGACGTCGTTATCGTCTTGTTTTCGCCGCAAGCGATCATGGGCGCGAAGGAAATGGCGGCAGTCGTGATTGAGGCCGCCAAAGTTGCGAAACATTCACGCAAAACGTTGCTAGTCGTACTGGGCGGTGGTGCCAGCGTTCAGCCAGCCCGGGTGATGCTGGATCAAGCGCGCATTGCGCAGTTTCTGAGCGCAGAGAATGCGGTGGACGCGATTGGTTTTCTCGAAACGTTTGCCCGCAACCAGTCTTTGCTGCGGCAGGTGCCTGAGCAAAGCGTCGACGGTTATGTGCCCAATATGGCAGATGCGCAGGCCGTGTTCGAGCACGTCTGGGCCGACGGACGGACGACGCTCTACGCACACGAAGCGCGACAACTGCTGACCGCATTCGGGATCGCCATGTCGGACACCACGGTCGCGCGAACGCCGTCGGAGGCGGTTCGTCTGGCCGAGATGGTGGGCTACCCTGTGGTGCTTAAGGTCGTCTCGCCCGACATCGCGCACAAGTCAGAAGCTGGCGGCGTGCAGCTCGATCTGCGCAACTCGCGCGCCGTACGCAAGGCGGCGAAAGACATTTTTGAATCGGTCGCTGAGCGAGCGCCAGGTGCCCACGTGCTCGGCCTCACGGTGCAGCCCTACGTTCGCCAGCGCGGTCAGCGTGAGTTGTATCTTGGACTGGCGAACGATCCGACATTTGGTGTCGTGATTGGCTTCGGTGCAGGCGGTATTGCCGTTGAGCGACAGGACGACGTGGCCTTCGAATTGCCGCCGATTAACGACGTGTTGATCGCTAACCTGATTTCTCGTACGCGGGTTTCTCGCATGCTTGATGCGTACGGAAATGTCCCCGCGATTGATCGTGCGGCGCTCGTCACTATGATGCTGCGCTTCTCATCACTGGCCTGTGCCTGCCCGGAAATTGCGGCCTGTGATTTAAATCCGATCATTGCGCATGAGCGCGGCGCAGTTGCTGTTGACGCGCACATCGTGCTGCGTTCGCGCGCCGAAGTTGAGTCTCGCAAAAAGCTGGGGCGCTATGGTCATCTTGCGGTTTATCCTTACCCGCGAGAGCTTGAAGAAATCATCACTATCAAGGATGGCGAGCAACTTCTAGTGCGTCCGATCCAGCCCGAGGATGCAGAGCGCGAACGAGCTTTTGTTTCGCGATTGTCCCCAGAAACGCTGTACTTTCGCTTCATGATGCCGGTGCGCGAACTGCCGCAAGCGATGATTGAGCGATTCACGCAGATTGACTACGGACGCGAGCTGGCGCTGGTGGGCATTGTCGGCGAGCCCGGTGAAGATAAGATCGTCGGTGTCGCTCGCATTACTCCGACCACGATCCCTGATCGTTGTGAGTTTGCGATTGTGGTGGAAGAGGT
>JBBRGY010000117.1:0-8654 GCA_038223495.1 Burkholderiales bacterium
GTCAACAAGGCCAGCGCCCTGTGGACGCGCCCGAAAAAAGACATCACGCCCGAGCAGTACATCGAGTTCTACAAACAGCTTGCGTTCGATCAAGAAGCGCCGCTCGCCTGGAGCCACAACCGCGTTGAAGGCTCGACTGAATACACCCAGCTGCTTTTCATCCCATCAAAAGCCCCGCAGGATCTGTGGAATCGCGATAAGAAAGCGGGCCTGAAGCTTTACGTGAAACGCGTGTTCATCATGGACGACGCAGAAGCGCTCATGCCGTCTTATTTACGCTTCGTTAAAGGCGTGGTGGATTCGGCCGATTTGCCTTTGAACGTCTCTCGTGAATTACTGCAAGAAAGCCGCGACGTGAAGGCCATTCGCGAAGGCAATACGCGCCGTGTGCTGACGGTTCTGGAAGATCTCGCAACGAGCGGCGACGATGCCGAAAAGGCAAAGTACGGCGCGTTCTACGGCGAGTTTGGTGCGGTACTGAAAGAAGGCCTCGGCGAGGATTTTTCAAACAAGGACAAGCTCGCAAAACTACTTCGTTTCGCCTCGTCAACGACCGACACCGTCAGCGTAGGTTTTGCTGACTACAAAGCCCGAATGAAGGAAGGTCAGGAGGCGATTTACTACATCACCGCCGACACCCTCGCGGCCGCAAAAAACAGCCCGCAGCTTGAAGTGTTCAAGAAAAAAGGCATCGAAGTTTTGCTGATGACCGATCGCGTCGACGAGTGGGCGCTTGGGTACCTGAACGATTTCGATGGCACGCCGCTGCAATCGGTCGCCAAAGGCGCTGTAGACCTTGGCAAGCTGCAAGACGACGCTGAGAAAAAGGCCGCCGAAGAAGCCGCTGAATCGTTTAAACCAACGCTCGAAAAGCTCAAGGTTGCGTTGAAAGACAAGGCAGAAGATGTGCGCGTCACGACGCGTTTGGTCGACTCCGCCGCTTGTCTCGTGGTGCAGGATCACGGTATGTCCACGCAACTCGCGCGGATGCTCAAACAGGCAGGTCAGGACGCGCCTGAGACGAAACCAATTCTTGAGGTGAACGCCGATCATCCGCTCGTCAAAAAGCTCGTCGATTCGACACACTTTGATGATCTGGCGCACATTCTGTTTGATCAGGCATTGCTCGCAGAAGGTGGGTTGCCCGATGATCCTGCGGCGTATGTGAAGCGGGTTAACTCACTGTTGGTTTAACTCTCCAACAGTCCCCTCCCCTTCAAGGGGAGGGCTAGGGTGGGGATGGTTTTCCGTCGATACCCGTTGATCAAACATAGCGAGTCATGCACAACCAGACGAACGCAGCCATCCTCGCAGAACACCGTCCACGCAGACTACGATCAGCGTCGACGGATGTTGAGGCCATACTGTGGCGTCAGCTTCGCTCAAGGCAGATGCTCGGGACGAAGTTTCGGCGACAGCACGCGTTAGCCGACTACATCGTAGATTTCGTTAGTTTTGACGCGCGACTGATCATAGAAGTTGACGGCGGGCAGCACGCGAGCGCCGCAACCTACGACGCTCACCGTGATGAGGTTTTGCGTAAGCTTGATTTTGAAGTGCTTCGCTTTTGGAACAATGACGTAACCTCCAATTTGACCGGTGTGCTGACCGCGATTCACTCGGCTGTCGAACGACGATTAGAAAACCATCCCCACCCCAGCCCTCCCCTTGAAGGGGAGGGAGCCAAACCATGCTGAAATTTGACAATCGCTTCTTAAACGAACTTCCTGGCGAGCCCGAGCTTGGCATTGGCGTGCGCAACCACTCACGTCAGGTTCAGGGCGCGTTCTGGTCGCGGGTGGGCCCGACGCCGGTCGCTGCGCCGCGACTGATTGCCCATTCGCCCGAGGTCGCAGCGATGCTCGGCTTAAGCGAAGCAGAACTGGAAACCGAGGCGATGGTTAATGCGCTCTCTGGCAACGGCACGCTGCCCGGAATGGAGACGTACGCCACTGTTTACGGCGGACATCAGTTCGGCAATTGGGCGGGGCAACTCGGCGATGGCCGCGCGATTTTGCTGGGCGAGATCATCGCGCCAAACAATGATCGTTACGAGCTGCAACTCAAGGGCGCGGGGCCGACGCCATATTCACGACGTGCTGATGGACGCGCTGTGCTCCGCTCGTCAATCCGCGAATTTTTGTGCAGTGAGGCCATGCATCATCTCGGCGTGCCAACGACGCGTGCGTTGTCGCTAGAGCTGACGGGTGATGAGGTTGAGCGCGACATGTTCTACGACGGCAATGCTGCGCCTGAGCCCGGCGCGATTGTGTGCCGCACCGCGCCGACGTTCATTCGCTTCGGCCACTTTGAATTGCCAGCATCGCGCGGCGACACGGCGTTGCTCAAACAACTGGTTGATTTCACGATCAAACATTACTTTCCGCATTTGGCGATGTTGCCTGACGTTGAGCGCATCGCGGCCTGGTACGGCGAGGTCTGCGAATCAACCGCGAGACTCATCGCGCAATGGATGCGCGTGGGCTTTGTGCATGGCGTCATGAACACCGACAACATGTCGATTCTTGGTTTAACGATTGACTACGGCCCTTACGGTTGGGTGGACGATTTTGATCCGGGTTGGACGCCGAACACGACGGATGCCGGCGGCAAACGATATGCGTTCGGTCGGCAGCCCGGTGTCGCGCAGTGGAATCTTGCGCGACTGGGTGACGCATTGTCGACGCTTGGCGTCAGTGCTGAAGATCTAGCGTCGTCGCTCGCTAAATTTGAAGCAACGTACGGCATTGAAATTACGCGCGTATTCTCCGAGAAATTTGGCCTGTATCAATGGAGCGATGCGGAGGGTGATCTCGTCGATGACGCGTTCATGCTGATGAACGATTCCGAGATCGACATGACGATTTTCTTCCGCACGTTGGCCACTGCGCGTCAGGCGGATGAGTTTGCCGATGCGTTCTATCTTCAAGGCCAATGGCAGCAATCGCGCGAAAAATTCGCCGCGTGGTTCACGCGTTACGTCGCGCAATGCAACGAGCAAAACCCAACGCCAGAACAGCAAGCGGCGCGCATCAAACGCATGAACGAAGCGAACCCGAAATACGTGCTGCGCAACTATCTCGCGCAACAGGTGATTGACGCCGCGCACGAGGGCGACACGTCAAAAATCAGCGAACTACTCGACGTAATGCGCCATCCGTACGATGAACAACCGGGTCGCGAATTGTTCGCGCAAAAACGCCCCGACTGGGCGCGACATAAGGCCGGTTGTTCGATGCTTTCGTGCAGTTCTTGAGATCAATCCAGTTGCAACATCGCGGTTGACTTTGCTGGAATGGAATAAAACGCCTCAGCTGCCGTCAACGCCGCCGCTGCGCCCGCCCATGCCGCCGCGTTTGACTTTGCCAGTGACTGGCTTGCCGGTAACGGGCTTTCCATCCTTGAAACCGTAGCTCGTTGCCATCGCGGATTTCGGCAGCTTTGAGGGCGTGCTGCCCGAAAACTGAAAACCGTCGCCGCCTTTGCCAGTGATCGTTGCGGCAGCGGCACCCCACACTAAGAACACCCCGATGAGCGCAAAAAGACCGACAAATACGATGCCAAAGGTTTCGATAGAGGCATCTGAAAGCATCATCAGCCACACCGGGAAAATGAAGCCGCACCACGCCCCGGCGAAACCCCACAGGCCAATGACGTCAAACTGCTTTTTGTAGTAGCCGAAGCTGAACAACGCACCGAGCGCACCAGTGACGCCCGCCAGTGCAAATATCGCAAATCCGATCGCTATTGGCAGTCGCGCAAGGACCGGCTTCACCGGCAAATCGCGCGACACAACAGCGATCTCTGGATCGCGCGGGCTGACCCATACCGTCACTGGCTTTTCAGTGCCCAGACTACGACGCAGCGCGGTTTGCACGTCGTCGTTCGCGGGTTCGTCAATCGCCTCGTCGTCGAGCACCGTCATGCGGCTTGTTTCCCGCGTCTTGCCGCCGACGTCGTAGCGCGTGGCCAGCCATTTGAATTCCCCGTCGGCGTCCTTTCCAGTTCGTTCCACGACCGTGGCTGGCGTGGCCTGATAGTCGCGCGCCATCCACCAATTTCCGACCGTCGTCGACAGTGGCTTCAGTCCAAAAAACCAGCCGGTCAAACTGAAGATCAGCGCGAAGGCCAACCAGAAAAGCGTCACGCCGAGGCGTACGCCCCAAGTCTTATGTGGATTCATGATGGGGACCCTTTCTGACGCGCATGATATGCAAAATCGGCGCGTCACGCTGTAACAGCTTTTTCCTGTATACGCCATTTTACTGGGGCTAGATCGATAAAAGACGTATAGTCAACATTTGGTGAAAACAACGTTTAGCCCCAAGAGAATGGTGATTTCACGTGAAAGCTGAATGACAATTTTGGAAGTTAGACGATGAGTTTTGTGTCCCGATATAAGCTCAACCGCAAGTGAACAGGCGATAATCGACTGGTCACTCACCGCATCAGGAGATGCCATGTTCGCCCGCAAAACCATGCAAAAAGCGGCCCTTGCAGTAGCACTGCTTTCGGCCTCGACCCTCACGTTCGCCCAGCAAAAAGTCACCTACCAAAGCAACTGGTTCGCCCAGGCAGAGCACGGCGGCCTGTATCAGGCGCTGGCCGAAGGCACATTCAAAAAACACGGACTCGATGTCACCATCAAGATGGGCGGCCCGCAGATTAATGGCCTGCAACTCCTCGCCGTCGGCCAAGTCGACATCTTTATGGGTTTCGACATTCAGAATTACAAAGCGTGGGAGCAGGGCATTCAGGCGGTCAGCGTCGGAACGTTTTTTCAGAAGGATCCCATCGTTGTTATCGCTCACAACGACGTAAAAACCTTCGCTGATTTGAAATCAAAAACCGTACTCGTCTCAACTGACGGCCAGACCAACTGGTGGCCATGGGCGAAGGCAAAGTACGGCTTCAAGGACGAGCAAACGCGGCCATACACATTCAACGTGCAGCCATTTGTCGCCGACAAAAACATTGCGCAGCAGGGCTACCTGACGTCGGAAACTTTGGCAGTGCAAAAGGCCGGCATCAAGGACGCCAAAGTGTTCCTGCTCGCTGATCTCGGCTACCCGCCGTACACCGAAACCATTACCGTGCTTAAGAAAACGATCGACAACAATCCGAAGATGATCGTCGCCTTTCTGAAGGCAACGGCTGAGGGCTGGAAGAGCTATTTGAAGAACCCGGCACCGGGCAATGCGCTCATCAAAAAAGACAATCCCGCGATGACCGATGAGCTGCTGAGCTACGGTCTTAAGAAGATCAAAGAAGTGGGCCTCGTAGACGGTGGCGACGCCGCGAAACTCGGCATCGGCATCATCACCGAAGCGCGCATGAAACAGACCTGGGACATGATGGTCGCCAACAAACTCGTCGACACGACGAAGGTGAAATTCAACGACGCATGGACCGATAAGTTGGGTAAAGACGTGAAGGTGATGCAGTAGTCGGCAGGTCCCCTCTCCCTCGATGCGAGAGGGGGAAGAACACAATGAGCACCCACCACCCCGCTGTCGCGATTGACGCGGTCGAGAAGACCTACCCCAACGGAACGCGCGCGCTGCTGCCCGTCAATCTGGCGGTGCAGCGCGGCGAATTCGTCACACTGCTGGGGCCGTCCGGTTGCGGCAAAAGCACGCTGCTTAATCTTGTGGCGGGCCTCCTATCGCCGAGCGCTGGACGTATTGACGTGTGGGGTGAATCTCCGAATGCGCAGTCGCACACGAAGCATCGCATCTCTTTTGTATTTCAGGAAGCAACGCTCATGCCGTGGGCGCGGGTCGCCGCGAATGTGCGCTTGCCGCTTGATTTACAAGGCATCAATAATGCCGACGCCGATCAGCGTGTGCGCGATGCACTGAAGCTTGTGGGGCTCGAAAAGTTCGGCGAATCGTATCCGCGTGAACTCTCGGGTGGCATGCAAATGCGCGCTTCCATTGCGCGCAGTTTGGTCACGGATCCATCGCTGTTGCTCATGGATGAGCCGTTCGGTGCGCTCGACGAAATCACGCGTAATCGGCTTGACGATGAGTTGCTGTCGTTGTGGCGCAGCAAAGGCCTCACGGTGATTTTCGTGACGCATTCCATTCACGAGGCGGTGTATCTGTCGTCGCGCGTCGTAGTAATGGCCGCGAGACCGGGTCGCGTGGTCGAAGAAATCACGATTGCGCCGAGCGTTCCGCGTGACGATGCGTTCCGCGTTTCAACGGAATTCGCCGCCTACGCAAAACGATTGCAGGACAGTTTGCTGCGTGCATCCTTCAATGTCGATGAGGCACTGGCATGACGCGCGCCCGAACGCAAAGGCTGCTGCTGCCACTAATCGTCGCTTGCATCCTCATAGGCCTGTGGCAATGGTGGGTGATGGCCTACGACATCCCACAGTTCCTCGTGCCCAGCCCGCTCGTAGTGGCGCAAACTTTGGCGAAAGATTGGTCGCTGTTAGGCGCGGCGTTGCTCGTCACGCTCAAAGTCACGTTTCTTTCGCTGATCTGCTCGGTGCTGCTGGGCGTTGCGATTGCCTTTGCATTCGTACAGAGCAAGTGGATCGAGACCGCGTTCTTTCCGTACGCCGTGCTCTTGCAAGTCACGCCGATTGTGGCCATTGCGCCGCTCATCATCATCTGGGTGAAGAGCCCCACCGCGTCGCTCGTGATCTGCGCGACGCTCGTCGCGTTATTTCCCATCATCGCCAACACCACGCTCGGCTTGCGCAGCGTCAACCCTGGCCTGCAAAGCTTGTTTCGCATGAACCGTGCGACCCGTTGGCAGACGCTGGTGAGACTGCGCATTCCGAGCGCGCTGCCGTACTTTTTCGGCGGCCTGCGAATCTCATCGGGCCTAGCGCTGATTGGTGCAGTCGTCGCCGAATTTGTCGCGGGTACGGGCGGCACCGGCACTGGGCTCGCGTATCAAATTTTGCAGAGCGGCTATCAGCTCAATATCCCACGCATGTTCGCTGCGCTGGCGCTTATCACTGCGACTGGCGTTGCGCTGTTTGCGCTGATGGGCGCGCTTTCAAACTGGGCGCTCGGTAGCTGGCACGAGAGCGCGCTAACGCAGAATGACCGATGAGCGGAGCTTAGTCACGGCGCATTGAGAAATCCACGACAAGTCGCAGCGCCGCATTGACAGGGCATCGGCGGCGCATCGCTGTCGTCAGCCCGCACGCGATAGTCGAGCAGCAATTCCTCACCGTCGGCAATTTCGCTCAGACTGACAAAGAAGACGCGACCATCCACGATGTCGACGACCACGTTCGGCTCACAACTGTGATTGATAAATTCCGCGCCGCTGCCGCCGACCGCGCCGTCGATCAATCGCTCGGGAGCGACCCAGAACAAATACAAATATGGCCGGCCGCGCCGTCGCTCCGCTTCGCGGTAGCCGATGCGCTCGCCGGTGTATTCGATGATGCGAACGTTGGCCGGGATGAGCTGCGCAGCAAACACTCCGAAGCGATGAATGAGCGATGGCCGCGCCTCAAGTCGGAACGCCGTGGCTGTTTTGTCAATTCGCGGTTCGACGGGCGCATCCGTTGTTTGCGGGATCTCGCACGGGAGTTCGGTCATCGATGCCTTATCCGTTGATAGAAATATCGACCAAAGTGAACTGAGCTGCAACGATCTTCTATTTTGCGCTGCTTGGGCGACACTTTGCTGCTCCTCGCAATTTATCGTCAAAACAAGCAAATCAGAACTATCAGCTTTATCTCTAAATGACGATTGCACGGGGGCTATGGGCGTAAAACGTCAATTATCGATAATGGCCGTTTATCGATGTTAGCCCCTGTTAAATAGATGTTTCAGCAAAAAGCTGTACGCTTTAATCTGATCACTTTTTTGCTTGTAAACTTACTGCATGAATCTGAAACAAACTTTCGCGCAACCCGCCGCCCCGCTTGGCGTTGGCGTGCGCGTTCATCAGGGCGCTTTCAGCCGCTCCTCCCGCTCCCGCTAGGCGGGGCAATTCCTTTTCTCCCTCCGTTTTTTGCTTGCGCACGGCCATCGCATTGGCGATGTCACGTTCACATTTCCCTATTTTCAAAAATTCAATTTCACGAGTGACACATCATGTTTGACATCAATTTACTGCGCAACGATCTCGCCGCGACGGCCGAGCGAATGAAAGCGCGCAATTACGTGATCGACACGGCCGCGTTCGAGACATTGGAGGCCGAGCGCAAAGCGCTGCAAATTCAGACGCAGGAGCTGCAACAACAGCGAAACACCTTGAGCAAAGCCGTAGGTCAGGCCAAGGCTGCGAAGGATGACGCAAAAGCGCAACAACTGCTCGCCGAGGTCGCCGCCGTGCCAGACAAAGTCAAGGCGAACGAGCTTGCGCTGGCGGGCCTTCAGGAACGTGTGAACGCAATTTTGATGACCATGCCGAACCTGCCGCAGGTCGACGTGCCGATGGGCAAGGACAGCGATGAAAACGTGGAGCAGAGGCGTTGGGGCACGGCACGCGCCTTCGATTTCGAAGTGAAAGATCACGTCGCGTTGGGCGAGGCGCTCGCCAGCGCAGCAGGCCCGCAGCTCGATTTCGAAGCGGGCGTCAAGCTCTCGGGCACCCGCTTCACCGTCATGCGCGGCCCGCTTGCGCGGATGCACCGTGCGCTTGCGCAATTCATGCTCGATACGCATGTGAACGAG
>JBBRGY010000118.1:0-8638 GCA_038223495.1 Burkholderiales bacterium
ATGTCGCCGTTGGCGTTGGCGTCAGCTGGCATGGGAATGACGCGCAGCGCGAGGTATTTGTCGGTGGGGAGTTGCAACATGGTTCGTCGTCGAGCTTAGGCAGATTCCGCATGATACGGAAATTTTCGGCTTCGAAACAGGACGCAGCCACGGTTGACGGCAGTGGCTCGGGAAGCAATTGCAACAGCGCGGGTGATGGATTGCAAGGCCGAGGCCGCGGCGCTCGGCAGGTAGCGGGCATCCGCCTTGGCGGATGCCATTCATAAAAACTAGCCCAGTTGCGCCAGCATGTTCTCAGCAAACGAGCAGTTCGCCGGGCCCACGCCTTCAACGTTGACTTGTTTGACGACGCCGTTATCAACGAGCAGCGAGAAGCGCTGGCAGCGAACGCCCATGCCTTTTGCCGTTAGGTCGAGCTCAAGGCCGAGCGCCTTGGTAAACATAGCGGAGCCGTCGGCCAGCATGCGTACTTTGCCGGCGACGTTTTGGGTTTGACCCCAAGCGCCCATGACGAAACCATCATTGACTGCCATGCAGATGATCTCGTCAACGCCTTTAGCTTTGAGCGCATCAAAGTGTTTGACGTAGCCAGGAACGTGTTGCGCTGAGCAAGTGGGTGTGAATGCGCCCGGCAGGCCGAAGATCACGATTTTCTTGCCAGCGGCGAGCGCTGCGATGTCAACAGGCATCGGTGGCATTGGGCAATTTTTTGCTTCGTCCTGACCGGCGGATTCGGTGAGGGTGGCTGCGGGGAGGCTGTCGCCGATTTTGATGGTCATGAGTGAATTTCCATAGTTGTCATGTTGAGCGAAGCGAAACATCAGGTGGTGCTTGCTGTGGCGCTTTTTTAAGCTTCGTCCGCATGCCAGCTGGTCCCTAGCTTCGCTCAGGATGACAGCCAAATGGCAAACGGATTCTGCAATCAGCGAAAATTATCGTCGATATGAGCCGCCTTCTTCAATACAAAGCATTTGCCGAGCACCTTGCCGACGTGACCCGTCCGATCGCGAAACGGTATTTCCGGTCTGATTTGACCATCATCGACAAGCCGGACGCGACGCCGGTCACGCTGGCCGATATGGAAATCGAAACGCGGATGCGCGACGAGATTGCTCGCGAATATCCGACCCACGGCATCCTCGGCGAAGAGCACGATAGCGTGAATTTGTCGGCCGAATGGGTGTGGGTGCTTGACCCGATTGATGGCACCAAAGCTTTCACCTGCGGCAAACCGCAATTCGGCACCTTGATTGCGCTGACGCATCGCGGTGAGCCCGTAATTGGTGTGATCGATCAACCGATTACGGATGAGCGCTGGATCGGCGTGAAGGGCTCGGGCGCGTGGTTCAACGGCGCGCCGATGCGGGTGAACAGCAAACGCAAGCCGCTGTCGGAGACGATTTTGCTGGTCACCGCGCCAGAACAGTTTACGGGTGACGGCGCGGCAGCGTTTGTGCGGTTGAAGGCGGCCTGCAAGGGCGTTTACTACGGCGGCGACTGCTACAACTATGCACTGATCGCTTCAGGTCACGTTGATCTGGTCGTCGAGATGGGGCTAAAAACGGTGGATTTTGCGGCGCTGGTCAATCCTATCGTTGAGGCGGGCGGCGTCTGTGTTGATTGGGCAGGACGACCGCTCTCGCTTTCAAGCGATGGCACCATCATCGCAGCGTCAAATGATGCGTTGGCGGAAGAAGTGCGCACCGTACTGACCGGATGATTCGCAACCCGCTCTTCCGCGCCCTCGTCGAACGCGAAGTAAAAAACCGCTTTCTCGGCGGCGTGCTGTCGCCGATTTGGTGGCTGGCGCAACCATTGTTGTCGCTGGGCGTGTATGCGCTGGTGTTCGGGCTCTTCATGCGTGCGCCAGTTCCGGCGCAATACGGCGATAGCTATGTGGCTTTTCTGGCGGTGGGTTTATGGCCGTGGCTTGCGTTTGCCGAGAGCGTGACGCGCGGGGCGACGAGCCTCATCGCTCAAGCGTCGTTGATTACGAAGACTGCGTTGCCGCGCGCGTTTGTGCCGCTATCTACCGTGTTGGTCACGTTTGCACTTAACTGGCTAGCGCTAACGGTCATCGTGATGCTGTTCGCGCTGCTCGGGTTCAAGATGCATTTGAGTGGAATTTTCTTTTCGCTGCCAGCATGGTTTGCGATGTTCTTCGCGGCGCTAGGATTCGCGTGGATTGTGTCCACTGCACAAATTCTGGTGCGCGACATCGAAGGCATGTTGGGGCCGCTGTTCATGTTGCTCTCGTTTGTCTGCGGCATTCAATACGGCATTGAATCGATTCCTGCGGCGTATCGCGATGGCATCATGATCAATCCGTTCACCCATCTGATTGCGCGCATGCACGACACGTATCTCGCCGGTGGTGGTGCGTCATGGGTGGATTTGATGTTGCTTGCTGGTGGCGTAGCGATTGCGCTCATGGGTTATGCGTTTTTCAAACGCGTTGCGCCGCATGTGGATGACTATTTATGAGCGAAATTCTGCTCACGGCTTTTACGAACCGTGCGCTGCGTGTGGACATCCGTCTATGAGCGAAATTCTGCTCACGGTTAATCACGTCAGCAAAACCTTTCCGCGCATCGGACGACACGGCGCGGGCTTTGCAGCGTTGGCGCGGTTATTGATGGCAAAACCGTTAACCGAAGGCTTTAAAGCGCTTTCGGACATCGATTTCAACGTGCGACGCGGCGAATCGTTCGCGCTTGTAGGTGAGAATGGCGCGGGCAAATCGACGCTGCTAAAGATCATTGCGGGCGTGCTGCAGCCGAGCGCTGGCGGCGCGAAGCGTATCGGCACGGTCGGCGCATTGCTGGAATTAGGCGCAGGCTTTCATCCCGAATACACAGGCCGCGAAAACCTGAAATTGTCGGCTGCGTTGCAGGGGTTGGCGGGCGCGGCGTTTGACGCTCAACTCGACGCCATCATCGCGTTTGCTGACATCGGCGAGCACATCGACGCGCCGATCAAAACGTACTCCAGCGGCATGGTTGTACGGCTAGGTTTTGCGCTGGTGACCGCGCTTAAACCGGATTTGCTCATCACCGATGAAGTCCTCGCGGTGGGCGACGAATCGTTCCAGAACAAATGCATTACCTGGATGGAGCGCTATCTTGCCGATGGCGGCACGTTGCTGCTGGTTTCGCATTCGCTCTATCACGTTAAAAAGCTCACGCAGCGCGCCGTGTGGCTAGATCACGGCGTAATGCGCATGGTCGGCTCGTCGGCGGACGTGTCGATTGCGTATCAGGCGTTTCATGAAGCGAAGCAGGCGGGCGCGAAGCAAGCCGCGTTGGCGAATGATGATCGCGATGCGTCGGCGCTGGGCCAATATGCGGTGACGGATTTGCAGTTGCACAACATCACGACCACCGGAATGACCGTTCGTGGCCGCATCAAAAGCCGTGACGGGCGACGACCGCACGTCGCGCTGGGCGTCGTGCGCATGGACGGCACGCCGGTTTATGGCACTACCTCGGAGATCGACGGTTTCGAGCTTCGCGAGGCTGGCTATGGTGCGTATGAGTTTGCGCTCACTTTCTCGGAATGGACCTTGTTACCTGCGGCTTACAAATTACGTGCCCACGCGATGGACCCGGAAGGGATGCGCGTTTACGACACCGTTGAGCGCGATTTCACCGTTCTTGGCGATTCTCGCGAGCAGGGTTTGGTGCGATTGCCACATCGTTGGGGCACTTAATATGCGATCAATAATACATTGACTTTTAGCTCAAATGACCGTTTTGCGGGGGCTGGACGTCAATTTGTTAACAAGTCGAATAGTGCGCAAATAGGGCAATAGCCCTTATATAAATGTCTTTTCGGTAAAAAGCTGATCGAGAATTCTGTTGATCGAGCGCAAGAATCGTGCGATTTGTGCATTGCAACAAACTCTTATAGCTGACTATAATTGCTGGCTTTGTTGGATTGCCGTTACTCAAATCGTCGCTGGCAACAAGAAACTACAGGAAACCGCCGCGCGCCAAACCATCGGCGTGCAGTCTTCATGGAAATCTCGTTTTGTTAGTTCGCTATGTTGAGTGACATCAGTCTGAAAAACCCGAACATTGTCCGGATGCTTTATTGGCAGTTGGGCATTACCGTCGGGTTCGCTGTGATCGCAGGGTTCATCTCGGGGGAGCATGGAGCAGTGTCCGCCATCTTAGGCGGCTTGACCAATGTCTTCGCCTCGCTGATCTATGTGTTCGTAGCAAATTTTGGTTTACGCCACTCGAACGGAACAGGCCTCTGGTCGATCCTTCGGGCGGAAATCGTGAAACTTGTGTTTATCGCCATTCAGCTCGGCGTAATCATCAAGTTCTACGAGGCGCTGGTCATCCCGGCGCTGTTTACGACATTTTTGGTGACTTTACTGGCGTGGCGAGCAGTTTTGCTCACCGGTGCCGGTAACAAATTGAACAACTGACTAGCAAGACGTAACACGAGAACACTATGTCCGAAGCCAGCCAAGCGGCGCAATCGCCCACCGAATACATCCAGCATCATCTGGCCAATCTCGTGCATAACGTGCAGCCAGGTGGCGGGTTCTGGGCGGTTCACGTAGACACAGTCGTAACCTCGATGATTTTGGGCGTGCTGGCATTTGGTCTGCTGTTTCTGATTTCGCGCGCGGTCACCACCGGCGTGCCCGGCAAGGCTCAAGCGTTTTTCGAACTGGTCTACGACTTTGTCGATGGTCAGGTTAAAGACATATTTTCGAGCGGCGACCGCCGTTTCATCGTCGGCTTGTCGTTCACGGTCTTCGTCTGGGTCATCCTGATGAACGCGATGGACTTCCTGCCAATCGATTATTTCGCCGGCTTCATGGAGAATGTTCTTCATATCCATAGCTGGAAACCGGTGCCAACCAGCGACATCAACACCACGCTCGCGCTGTCACTCACCGTCATTGGTCTGGTGATCATTTACAGCGTCAAGGCCAAGGGCTTCGGCGGGTACATGCACGAATTGTTCTGCACGCCGTTCGGCAGCTTCCCATTGTTGTGGCCGCTCAACTTCCTGTTCCAGATGATCGAGCTCATCTCGAAACCGCTTTCACTCGCATTGCGGTTGTACGGCAACATGTACGCGGGCGAAATCATCTTTTTGCTCATCGCCATGCTTGGCGCGGCTGGCATTGGTGGCGCGTTGGTCGGCGGCCTGCTGCACGCCGGCTGGGCCATCTTCCACATTCTGATCGTTGCCCTGCAAGCCTTCATCTTCATGATGCTCACCGCTGTTTACATGGCGATGGCGCACGAACATCACTGATTTCGCATACGTTTTATTCGTTCTTACATCCGTTTCTAACCTCAACTTCACTTCGATACTGTTAAAGGAAAAATCATGGAAGCAATCCAAAAAATGATGGTTCTGGCCTCTGTTCAGGGCTACACCGCAATCGCAATCGGCCTCATCGTAGGTCTCGGCGCTATTGGCGCCTGTATCGGTGTGGGCATCATGTGCTCTAAGTTCCTGGAATCGGCTGCTCGCCAACCTGAACTGATCCCTCAGCTGCAAGGTAAAGTGTTTCTGCTGCTCGGTCTGATCGACGCATCGTTCATTATTGGTGTTGGTATTGCCCTGTTGCTCGCGTTTGCGAACCCATTGCTTGGCGTACTAAACGCCGTCGCGAAGTAATCGCTCGACTCGTTTCGTAGCAATTTCTTCCGATTAACGAACACAAAGAAAGGTCGATGTCATGAACATCAACATGACCTTGCTGTTGCAAGCGATCGGTTTTGGCATTTTCATCTTCTTCACGTACAAGTTTGTACTGCCGCCACTGGCTAACGCCATTGAAAGCCGTCGTCGTCAGATCGCTGACGGACTTGCTGAAGCCGAAAAGGGCAAAGCCTCGCTAGCGACGGCACAGATAGAAGTCGACAAAATCGTCGCCGAAGCTAAAGCCAAGGCCTCTGAGATTGTTGCTCTGGCTGAAAAGCAACGCACCGCCACCATTGACGCGTCCAAAGGCGAGGCAAGAGCCGCCGGTGATCGTGAAAAGCAAATGGCGGCAGACGAAATCGCTCAACTCTCGGTGAAAGCCAAAGCAGAGTTGCGTGATCGCGTGGCTGACCTGGCCGTTGCCGGTGCTGAACGAATCCTCAAGCGCGAAATCAACCCGCAAGTCCATTCGGATCTGTTGGGGCAGTTGAAGGCTGAGCTGTAACCATGGCTGAACTCGCGACCATCGCCCGTCCGTACGCAGAAGCGGCGTTCGCGCTTGCCCGCGACGGCGGCGCGTTGCCGAAATGGGCCGACACGTTGAGCCTTCTGGCAGCGGTCGCGTCTGATGCCAAAGTGTCGGCGGCGGTTGACAACCCCAAGCTCTCGGTTGAGCAAAAGCAGTCGCTGTTCACCACGGTGATGGGCGATAAGCTCGATGTTGACACGACGAGCTTTGTCAATGTGCTGCTCGATGCGGACCGCATCAAGCTGTTGCCGCAAATCAACGAGCACTTTCAGGCGTTAAAGCGCAGCAACGATAACGTCGCTCGTGCGACGATTGTCTCGGCTTTTCCGCTGACCGATCAGCAACGCGATGAAATTAAAGGCGCGCTCGCAAAGCGTTATTCCCGTCAGATCGAAACCGTCGAAGAAGTGGATCCCACGCTCATCGGTGGCGCCAAGATCATCGTCGGCGATCAGGTGATTGATCGCACCGTCGTTGGTCAATTGAACAAGATGTCACGCCAAATCAAGGCGTAACGAGACCCACTAACTTTCATGATTTTCGAAAGACCCCAAATCATGAAAGTTAATTCACAATAACTCGCTCCGGCTCTGGAGAAAAAGTAATGAATTTGAATCCCTCTGAAATCAGCGAACTGATTAAAGCCAAGATCGCGAATCTTGATGTTGGCAGCGAAGTGCGGACCCAGGGCACGGTGGTCTCGGTGACCGACGGTATCTGCCGCGTGCATGGTCTCGCAGACGTGATGCAAGGTGAGATGCTTGAGTTCCCGGGTAATACGTTCGGACTCGCATTGAACCTTGAGCGCGACTCTGTCGGCGCCGTGATTTTGGGCTCGTATGAGCACATCACCGAAGGCGACACCGTTAAATCAACGGGCCGTATTCTGTCCGTGCCTGTGGGTCGTGAACTGATTGGCCGCGTGGTGAACGCCCTCGGCGAGCCCGTCGACGGCAAAGGCCCGATCAACGCCAAAGAAACCGACGTGATCGAAAAGGTCGCACCGGGCGTGATCGCGCGTAAATCAGTGTCACAGCCAGTGCAAACCGGCCTGAAGTCGATTGACGCGATGGTGCCAGTCGGTCGCGGTCAGCGCGAGCTGATCATTGGTGATCGTCAAACTGGTAAGACGGCCGTTGCCATCGACACCATCATTAACCAGAAGGGCAAAGATCTCGTCTGCGTGTATGTTGCTATCGGTCAAAAGGCGTCGACGGTTGTTACGCTGGTGAAGAAGCTCGAAGAAAAAGGCGCGATGGATTACACCATCGTAGTTGCCGCGACGGCGTCTGATTCGCCGGCGATGCAATACCTGTCGGCGTACGCTGGCTGCACCATGGGCGAATACTTCCGCGATCGCGGTGAAGACGCTTTGATCGTTTACGACGATCTGTCGAAGCAGGCCGTGGCGTATCGTCAAATTTCCTTGTTGCTGCGCCGTCCTCCAGGCCGCGAAGCGTTCCCTGGCGACGTGTTCTATCTCCACAGCCGCCTGCTTGAGCGCGCTGCTCGCGTGAACGAAGACTACGTCGAGAAATTCACCAAGGGTGCTGTCAAAGGCAAAACCGGTTCGTTGACCGCGCTGCCGATCATCGAAACCCAAGCGGGCGACGTTTCCGCATTCGTTCCAACCAACGTGATTTCGATTACCGACGGCCAGATCTTCCTTGAGACTGATCTGTTTAACGCCGGTATCCGTCCCGCGATTAACGCCGGTATTTCGGTGTCTCGCGTCGGTGGCGCAGCCCAAACCAAGATCATCAAGAAGCTCGGTGGCGGTGTTCGTCTGGCCCTCGCGCAATATCGTGAGTTGGCTGCGTTCGCGCAGTTCGCGTCTGATCTTGACGAGGCTACCCGTAAGCAGTTGGAGCGTGGTCGCCTTGTGACTGAGCTTATGAAGCAGGCGCAGTACGCACCATTGTCCGTCTCCGAAATGGCATTCACACTATTTGGCGTGAACGGTGGCTTCTTCGACGACGTACCTGTCGCTAAAGCATTGGCCGCCGAAAAGGCGCTGCACAAATTCATGCAGACCAAATACGCCGATTTGACCAAGCGAATCGAAGACAGCAAAGATTTGCCAAAAGATGACGAGACCGCACTCACGGCTGCAATGAAAGACTTCAAAGCCAACGGCTCGTTCTAGAAGCCTGAAAGCAAATCATGGCTGGCTCAAAAGAGATTAGAACCAAGATCAAGAGTGTTCAAAACACTCGGAAGATCACCAAGGCGATGGAAATGGTCGCCGCCTCCAAAATGCGCAAAGCGCAGGAGCGGATGCGCGCGGCCCGTCCGTATGCGGATAAGGTGCGGAACATTGCCGCGCACATGGCCGGCGCGAACCCGGAATACCGTCATCCCTTCCTGATCAAGCGCACCGGCGCGAACAAAGTCGGCATGATTGTGGTCACGACGGACAAAGGTTTGTGTGGT
>JBBRGY010000119.1:0-8510 GCA_038223495.1 Burkholderiales bacterium
GCGTCAACGACGGTGTAAGTCGCGATCACCACTGCGTTGGTCAGCGCGAAAAGTGTCGCGCGCCGATTGTCAAGCGCATGACGACTGAGCCCGAGCACCAGCACGCCCGCGCAAACGCCAATGACGCCGGCCCACGCGAGCGACGACAAATGCTCGTTGACCGTGAACGCTGCCGAAACAGCCACCAGCAAAGGCGCAACGCCGCGCATCAACGGATAGGTCAAGCCCATATCGCCGTGCTTGTAAGCGCCGGTCAAGGCGATGTAGTACCCGATATGAATGATCACCGAGGTCAAAATGTAGGGCCACGCGGCAGCAGAAGGCCAGCCAACGATCAGCACGAGCGGCAGCGCGATAACAGAGCCGAGCAGATGAATGAGCGCGGTGTCGAGCGCCTTGTCGGTGCTCGATTTCACGACCACATTCCAGCTCGCGTGAAGCAGTGCGCCAAACAGAACCAGCGCAACAATGGGCCAGGTCAGTTCCAATCGGCTAGACCTGCAACGCGCATTGCGCCGCCCGCTGCATGAAGTGGCTCAGTGGTGGCGTAATCAGGCCATTTGTCTTCGCCAGATCATCCCAAATGCGCAGACGAACGGCCTCAGCAGCGCCTGCTTGCGCTATGAAAATTTCAGCTTCGTTCGCACTAAAAATCCCGCCCTGAAGAATGAGGCTTCGCTTCGAATCCTCAGACAGCGCAGCGTGATATTCAGCGCGAGTCGCACAGAGGAAGCGCTTGGCATCAACATGAAACTTGATGGCATTCAGCACGTCATCAGAGAACAGACCACGCAAAAACGGCAGCGCTCGATATTGATGAAAATCGTCGACTCCGCGTAGCGATGGCGTATCGCCAAAGTCATGGAGCAAATGCCCTAGGTCATGCAGCAGTGCTGCGGTGACCAACTCATCGCTTGCCCCTTCAGCCTCGGCCTGATTCGCGGTTTGCAGCGCGTGTTCGAGCTGCGTGACGGGTTCGCCGGAATATTGTTCGCCGCCACGCTCAGCGAACAATTGCTCGATATCTGCCAGCGTCAACATGTTGGGACGGAGCTCAAACCCACGGCAAGGAATAGGTCTTGATATTGGTAAAGCTTTTGATCGCTTCCTGCACACCCTCTTTGTAGCCAAGGCCCGAATCCTTGATGCCACCGAACGGCGTGAGTTCAAGTCGATAGCCCGGCACTTCACGAATGTTTACGCTGCCGACATCAAGCTCGCTCACGAAGCGCGAAACATAGTCAAGTCGATTTGTGCACACTGCGCTGGACAATCCGTACGCGGTGCCATTCGAAATACGAATCGCTTCATCAATATTCTGGAAGCGAATGATCGGCGACACCGGACCGAAAGTCTCCTGCATCGCGACCGTCATTTCCGGGCGCACCTGATCGAGCACGGTCGGCGAATAAAGCGCGCCGCGCCGCTCGTTGCCCACCAGCAATTTCGCCCCTTGCGCAATTGCTTCATTCACGCGCGACTCGAAGAGCATTGCGGCAGGCTCGTCAATCACTGTGCCCATATCCATTTTTGGATCGGATGGATCGCCGTATTTCCACGCGCGAGTTTTCTCAACCACCTGCTCAACAAACTGATCGGCCACGGCATGGTGCACCAGCATGCGCTTGATCGCGGTGCAGCGTTGCCCCGAATTTTTGTAGGAACCTTGCACGGCAAGTGTTGACGCCTCATCAATGTCGGCATCTTCCATGACGATGAGCGGATCGTTGCCGCCCAGTTCCAACACCGTGCGACGATAACCCACTTTATTCGCGATGTATTTTCCGATGGACACGCCGCCCGTGAACGTCACCAGTTCAACGTGGTCGTTGGTCAATAACTCGTCCGCTATCTCACGTGGGTCGCCCGTGATCACCGACAGCATTTCAGGCGGCAGACCGGCTTCATACAAAAAGTCAGCCAGCAGAATCGCGGAGAACGGCACCTTTTCCGACGGCTTCAACACCATGCGATTGTTGGTCGCGACACTTGGCACCACCTTGTGCGCCACCTGATTCATCGGATGGTTGAACGGCGTGATAGCGGTGATGACGCCGAGGAGCGGCGAGCGCTGTGTATAGACCCGACGTTTTTTACCGTGATGCGTCAAGTCACAACTAAATATCTGTCCATCGTCCTTGAGCACCTCGTTGGCGCCGAACAGAAACACATCACTAACGCGGCCCGCCTCGTAGACTGCGTCTTTCATGCAGAGACCCGCTTCGGCGGAGATGAGTTTCGCGACTTCGTCCTGACGGCGTTTGGCAATGTCCGCCGCACGATTGAGAATGGCCGCACGTTCATAGCGTGTGAGCTTCGGTCGGAAGGCATGCGCTGTGGCGTACACCTGTCGCACCTCGTCCAGTGTCGCTTTAGGTACCGTGCCGATCTGCTGTTCGGTGTAGGGGTTGTGCACGGCGATGACGCGGTCACCGCTACGATCCGCGCCCACCTTTTGACCGGCAATGCGCATCGCATTGAGTTGATGGTCGAGTATGTATTGATTGATCATTTTTTCGGTACTTTGCATTCGAATTGCCGTTCAAGCGGCAAGATTACTGTGCGTAATTCAGAGCCAGATCGAACGCATCGAAATTCCGGAACCGACGACTCCTGTCGAGTCCCGGCAATTTGCGATTGACGATCAGCGGCACGCGTTGTTCGCTCACGCCGCCGTGTGAACGCAGAGGTGCATCAAGCCCTGACAAGTCGTGCCGCGATGCCGAGGTGCCGATCACCGTAAAGCGCTCTGACACCACCACCAAATCGCCGATGCGATCTTCTGGCAACTCGAATCTGGCTGCGGCTTCAGCGCGCGTCAATGCGAATTCAACGCCCTTGATCGCAGCGATTTTTATACGCGCCGCAGCGGGATCAATATCGGATGGCAAGTACACCGTGGCAAACGAGCCGAGTGCGCCATGATGCACCACATAGGGGTCGGTAATTGGCAGGATGACGCGAGCGCGGCCCACACCAAACGCGCTATCAAACCAGTCCTGCAGGTAAATCACATCAGGCGTGCCGTCCATCGCGACCTTGGCGTTCATGCCGTGGTCGGCAGTCAGCGCGATGACACACCCCATAGCATCGAGCTTGCCCAAGTAGCCGTCCATCATTGCGTTAAACGCGTTGGCCCCCTCAGTGCCCGGTGCGTGCTTGTGCTGTACGTAGTCGGTCGTCGACAAATACATCACGTCGGGACGCACGCTGCCCATAAGCTGCACACCAGATGCGAATACAAATTCTGACAACGCTGCGCTGTAAACGCTCGGCAACGGCCGGCCGACGCGATTCAGCACTTCGTCAATGCCGTTTACGGCCATGTTGACCTGATCTGCCTTCTCTGCCGAAAAGCAGATGCCTTTCATCTTATGTCCCAGCAACTGGCGCAGCTTGTCCTTCGCAGTAATCACGGCGAGCGACTTGTCTGCATCTGCGAGGGTCGCGAGAATCGTCGGCGCGCGAAGCCACTTCGGGTCATTCATCATAACTTCGGTGTTGGTCGCAGTGTCAAGCAAATAGTTTCCGCAAATGCCGTGAACCGACGGTGGTGCACCGGTAACGATCGACAAATTGTTCGGGTTGGTGAACGTCGGCACCACGCATTCGGCAATCAATCCGGTCCCTTCGGCTAGCGTGCGCTTGAGCCACGGCATGTGACCCGTCGCCACCGCTTGCGCAAGGTAATCTGGCTCACAACCATCGACACACACTACGACCGTGGGCGTGGTTGGCAATCGATATGCCCGACCATTTACTTCAATTTCTTCCACGAGATATTTCCTTCGTAAATTGTTGCAAGCTATAACGTTCGAAGTTCAGGTGTGACTTCACTTGCGCTGCGCGACTGGCGTCGTAAATCATTGGCAATCGTGCGTTCTTTGCTTTCCATCACATGGTCAAACATGGCGCGCCCCGCGGCCTCCGCATCACCCGAGGCAATCGTCTTGACAATCTGGCGATGTTCGCCTGCTGATATCGGCAATAGCCAGCCGTCTGCGAGGTTGAGACGACGAAAGAGCGCGAGCTCTTTGATCATCTTTCGATAAATCGCGGTGAGCTTTCGATTGCCCGCCATCTCCACGAGACGATCATGAAATTTGAGATTCAAGAGGTGATAGTTGCGCGTATCTTCACTTTTGACCGAGCGCTCCATCGCATCAACCAGTCCCTTGATTTCTTTCAGTTGCACCGGCGTGATGTTCTTGGCGAGCTGACGACCGACCAGTTCATCCATCGCAGCGCGTAGATCGAATATCTCCACCGCTTCATCAATGGGGATGTCGCGAACGAACACGCCTCGATTTTTCTCGTTACGGACCAGACCGGCCTCTTCCAGCATACGGAACGCTTCACGCACTGGACCCCGAGACACGCCGAGCTTTTCCGCGAGCGTGGCCTCGACCAGTTTGCTTCCGGGGGCGTACTCCCCCGACAGGATGGATCGCTCGATCCCTTGTTGCACGAGCGTGGTGAGCGAACTCGACTGCAATAAAGCAATCGTTGCGGAAGGCGACGTATTTGGCAACAACGGAACCGGAGAAAGCGCGACACTCATGCCCACATTTGAGTGTGAATTGAACAGATTGTCAACAATCTACAAAAAACAATTGACAAAGATTGTGGCGAAAAGTTAAAACTATCCAAGGCAACAGAAAAGATTGCACCTCGCGACAAAGCGCGGACCGACAAACCGGAGTGCACAGTCCTTTTGATTGCGTTGATCGTAATCTGGGACTTTGCAGCGACGGTTGAATGTTCCAATTTACTAGCGCGGTGTCATGGCGTTGTCACCGATTGGGTACACCATTGCAACTTTTTGTGAAGGAGCATTTCTATGCGTCTGTCTTCCCTGTTTCGTTGGTCCGCATTCGCGGGTCTGACACTTTCCACTTCGTTCGCATTCGCGCAGAAAGCGCAGTTGCTTGTCTACACCGCGC
Organism: Burkholderiales bacterium; assembly: GCA_038223495.1. Lineage (GTDB taxonomy): Bacteria > Pseudomonadota > Gammaproteobacteria > Burkholderiales > Casimicrobiaceae > Casimicrobium. The sequence continues at coordinate 4,944 of JBBRGY010000119.1, forward strand.
TTGAGACCGATCAGCTGAAGGCCTATCAGGAGGGTTTCAATAAAGTCCATCCCGAAATCGAGATCAAATGGGTTCGCGACTCGACGGGTGTCATCACCGCCAAACTTCTCTCTGAAAAAGGAAATGCGCAGGCCGACGTTGTCATGGGCGTCGCCGCATCGAGCCTGGCTTTGCTAGACAAGCAGGGCATGCTTGAGCCCTACGCCCCTGCCAATCTAGCTGCGATTAGCCCGCAGTTTCGTGACAGGAAGGCAGTACCTGCCTGGTTTGGCATGGACGTATGGGGTGCAGCAATTTGTTTCAACACGGTTGAGGCTGCAAAGAAAAACATTCCAAAACCAGAGACGTGGAAAGATCTGATCAAGCCTGTTTATAAGGGCCAAATCGTCATGCCTAACCCTGCCTCCAGCGGAACTGGGTATTTCGATGTAACGGCCTGGCTTGCGCTCTTTGGCGACGACGCCGGCAAAGGCGGCGGTTGGATCTTTATGAACGGTCTGCACGAAAATATCGCCCAATACACGCACTCAGGCTCTAAACCTTGCGCCATGGCAGGATCGGGCGAGTACGTCGTTGGAATTTCATTCGAGTACCGCGCAAATAGCACCAAGGCAAAGGGTGCCCCGATTGATTTGGTATTCCCCAAAGAAGGTCTGGGTTGGGATCTGGAAGCTTTCGCCATTCATAAAGGAACGAAGAAGCTTGACGCCGCTAAAAAGCTGGCGGATTGGGCGTCGAGCAAAGACGCGATGATGCTCTACGGCAAAAACTTTGCGATTACTGCCGTGCCTGGCCTCGCGCCGCCACTGGCTAACGTGCCGGCCGATTACGAGGCACGCCTGGTGAAAATGGATTTCAACTGGGCCGCCGAAAATCGTGAGCGCATCCTCGCCGAGTGGTCCAAGCGCTACGACGCGAAATCGGAACCAAAGAAGTAGATAAAAATGAGCGCCACTGTCGTTCCCGCGACGTCGGGAATGGCAGAGATGCGTCTTGAGCTGGAACTTTCGCCGACTCTTGGAACTACTTAATCGCGCGCAACCACATGACCGATCAGCCTTATCTGCAACTTCGCGGTATCCGTAAGGAGTTCGGCGCGTTCACCGCACTGTCAAACATCGACCTCGATATCGCGAAGGGGGAGTTTGTCTGCTTCCTTGGTCCATCGGGGTGCGGCAAAACCACGTTGCTTCGCATCATTGCAGGACTTGAAGCACCGACCGCAGGGTCGATTTCGCAAGCGGGCCGCGACATCACGCGTAACCCGCCCGCCGAGCGCGACTACGGTATCGTGTTTCAAAGTTATGCCCTCTTTCCAAACTTGAACGTGGCCGACAACGTCGCCTACGGTCTGGTCAATCGACGCACACCAAAAGCGCAAATCAAAGAGCGCGTTCGCGAATTGGTGAAGCTGGTCGGTCTTCCCGGAAGCGAGGCAAAATTTCCAGCCCAACTCTCTGGCGGACAACAACAGCGCATCGCGCTGGCAAGGGCTCTCGCAACGTCGCCTGGACTGTTGCTGCTCGACGAACCGCTTTCCGCGCTTGATGCGCTAGAACGCGTTCGTTTGCGAGAAGAAATTCGCGCACTACAGCAAAAACTCGGCATCACCACCATCATGGTCACGCATGATCAGGAGGAAGCACTTTCGCTGGCAGACAGAATCGTCGTGATGAATCACGGTGTGATCGAACAAGTCGGCTCCGCAATGGATATTTACCGTGAACCCGCTTCGCCATTTGTCGCTGATTTTGTGGGTAAAGTAAATGTCTTGCCAGGCCGGATTGACGGCGCGCGCCTCAATGTGGGCAGCTTTTCGCTTTCGCCACCACAGCTTTTAAATAGCACCGCGGCGGCAAAAGACGTCAAGGTATACCTGCGCCCCGAAGACGTGCTGGCGCGCTCGGTGAGCGGCAGCGTTGCAGGTTTCCCGACGGACGATCCGCATATGTTCGAGGCTGTCATCGAGAAAATCGATTTCCTGGGTTCCTTCTGCCACGTGCATGTCAACACGCCCGCGTTCGCGCCGCACAAGTTGACGGTTTACCTCTCTCTCAATTTTTTGACCGAGCAATCGCTCGCAGTGAATTCGTCGCTGCGCCTGAAGTTGCTGCCTGAGCGCTTGCGCATTTTTTAGCGATGGCTTCCGGGGTACACACCGTTTCGCCGTTGGCAACATCTGCGCAAGTACGTCAGTCCACACACTGGACTGATCGCCTGGCGCATTTAGGCATATTTCTAATTGCGCTCATCCTGATTGCATTTCTCGCTATGCCGCTGGCAGCGATCTTGTTGCAATCATTTGAAGGGAAAGACGGCGAGTTCGCAGGGCTCGTCAATTTTGTCGAATATGCCAAAACGCCCGCTCTGCTGACGAGCCTCTGGAACAGCATTTGGGTTTCGGTCGCTGTAACGCTGATCACGATTCCGCTAGCGTTTGGGTTTGCGTACGCGCTTACACGTTCCTGCATACGTTTCAAAGCGGTGTTTCGTGGCATCAGTTTGATTCCCATCCTCGCTCCCTCCCTGCTGTCAGCCATTTCGCTGATCTACTGGTTTGGAAATCAGGGCGTACTCAAGGACGCGATGAAAAGCGTAGGCATCACCCAAATTTACGGCGCGCCGGGCATCGTGATCGCCGAATGTTTCGCCGTATTCCCTCATGCACTAATGATCTTGATCACTGCATTGAGTTTGACTGATGCGAGACTCTACGAAGCAGCGGCAGCGATGGGAACGCGTGCGTCGCGTAAATTCTTCACAATCACCTTACCCGGTGCGAAATACGGCGTGCTCTCAGCCGCTCTGGTGACCTTCACCCTTGTGATGACGGACTTCGGCATTCCTAAGGTCATTGGTGGCAGCTTTAATGTGCTCGCCACCGACGTATTCAAACTCGTGATTGGTCAGCAGGACTTCGCAAAGGGTGCGGTCGTTGCGATTCTCCTGTTGCTACCAGCGGCGCTGACGTTTACCGTTGACCACTACGTCAGCCGTAAACAAACTGCCATGCTCACGGCGCGTGCTGTGCCTTACAAGCCCACGCCTGCTCGCGGCTACGACCGCGTAATGATGACTTACTGCGTATTACTTTCATTTTTGATGCTGGCAATGTTGGGGATGGCAATCTTTGCGTCATTCGTTAGTTTCTGGCCTTACAACCTGACGCTGAGCACACGTCACTACGTGCTCGGCTTGGTCGATGGTGAAGTTGCCGAAGGTTTCGTTAACAGCCTGAAAATGGCAGCAGGCACCGCGTTCTTTGGAACCGCACTGGTCTTTTTCTCAGCCTATCTGCTTGAGAAAACCAAGGGCGCCAACTGGCTGCGCGCACCGGTTCGAATGCTGGCGATGCTGCCGATGGCCGTGCCAGGACTGGTGCTCGGGCTGGGATACATCTTTTTCTTCAACGCCGCTAACAATCCGCTCAATGGGCTGTATCACTCGATGGCGCTATTGACCCTTTGCACCATCGTTCACTTCTATACAACAGGACACCTCACGGCAGTCACTGCGCTGAAGAGCCTTGACGGGGAATTTGAGGCTGTCAGCGCATCGCTTAAAGTG
>JBBRGY010000120.1:0-8475 GCA_038223495.1 Burkholderiales bacterium
GAAAAGATCGCGTCGATGAAATACGGCGCCATCGCTGCTGCGCGATCAATCAGTTTTTCTTCACGGAAAATCTTCATCATCGCGAGCCCAGCCGCGACGCACGCTGGATGCGCGCTGTACGTGTAGCCATGGAAAAACTCGATGCCTTTGGCCGGGCCTGCGTTGGTGATTGTGTCGTAAACATCGGTGCGCGCTGCGACCGCGCCCATCGGCTGCGCTCCGTTGGTGATGGCCTTCGCCATGCACATCAAGTCAGGAGTGACGCCAAACGCCTGCGCGCCAAAGTTCGCGCCCATGCGGCCCCAGCCGGTGATCACTTCGTCGAAAACGAGAAGTATTCCGTGCTGATCGCAGATCTCGCGCAGACGATTTAGATAACCCTTTGGCGGTGGCAAACATCCGAACGATCCTGCGGTCGGCTCGATGAACACTGCAGCAATGTTGTCGCCGCCGTACATCGCGCAATAGCGCTGTAAATCTTCCGCCAGATCGGCACCGGTTTCCGGCTGACCCTTGACGAATTTGTTCTGCGGCAACGCGGTGTGGCGCATGTGATAAACGCCCGGCAGGCCGACACCAAACGCTTTGCGATTGTTGACCATGCCGGAGAGCGCGACGCCGCCCATGTTTACGCCGTGATATGCGCGTTCGCGGCTAATGAAAATTTGACGCTGGCCTTGACCGCGTGCGCGGTGGTAGGCAAGCGCCATCTTCATTGCGCTGTCAATCGATTCTGAGCCCGAACCGACAAAGAAAATGCGATCCAGCCCGGCTGGCGTGAACTCGGTTACTTCGCGGGCCAGCTGAAAACTTTTCGCATGTCCACGCGCGAACGGCGCAACGTAGTCGAGCGTTTTCAGCTGCGAATAAACCGCCTCGGCAATTTCTGGACGGCAGTGACCGGCGGCCACGCAGAACAAACCGGACGATGCGTCGAGCACCTTGTTGCCAGAGGCCGTCCAGACGTACATGCCTTCGCCCTTGACCAACAGACGCGGTTCGGCCTTGAACTCCTTGTTTGGCGAAAACGGCATCCAGAAGCTGTCCAGCGCGTGTGAGTCGGCTGCGCTGCTGGCGGTAGAAAGTTGTGGATCGGCGTGGCCCATGAGAACTCCTTTATCGAGACTGAAAGTCGCTGTTGCGAGATAACCGACAGAGTAGGCACACGCAGGCTGCGACAATAGAGCCAGATATGCGACAACGATTAGGCCAGTTGTGGCAAACCCGGTTTGCCCAGAGTGATTCCACCGAAACGCTGCAACAGCGGATCGCTGGAATGTTGCGCCGCGCTGTTTTGGAGCGCGCGGTGCCACTCGATGCGCCGTTGCCGTCTACGCGTGAGCTGGCAGTTGAATTAGGCGTAGCTCGCGCCACCGTCGCGCTGGCTTATGAGCGCTTGCAAATTGAAGGCGCGATTGAGTCACGCGAGCGTCGTGGGTTTTTCGTGACGACAACGTTCGCGCAGCAACGGGCCGAGTTTCACGAGAGCGATCAGCTTTCGCTGTTGCCACCGCCGGACTGGGCGCGGCACTTTCGTGCGCTGGATGTGGCGTATCAGCCCGTAAAAAACCCGACGGATTGGTATCGCTACCGCTACCCGTTTGTTTACGGGCAGATTGATCCGAAACTGTTTCCGCTGGCGGATTGGCGTGACTGTTTCGAGCGCGCCATGAAGCAGGAAAGCGTCGAGGTTTGGACGGTAGATCGTGGCGATCTCGATGATCGCGATTTGCTAGAGCAACTGCGCACGCGCGTGCTGCCGAGGCGCGGCGTGTGGGCGGCGGCGGACGAAATTCTGGTGACGGTGGGGGCGCAACAGGCACTGTATCTGATCGGGCAATTGCTCGGTGGGATCGGTCGCCGCGTCGTCGTCGAGGAGCCTTGCTATCCCGATGTGCGCGCGATTTTTTCGATGACGGGCGCGACAATATCGTCGGTCCTGGTGGATGCGGAAGGCGTGAATGTGTCGCAGGTGTCAGCACTGCGACCGGACGTTGCCGTGGTAACGCCATCGCATCATTGTCCGACGGGAGTACGGATGAGCGACGAGCGTCGCCGCGCGTTGTTGTCGCAGGCGGCGGATCAGGACTATTTAATTGTTGAGGACGATTACGAGCCGCAGTTGGCGGGCGCTTCCGCGCTGGCGGGGGCAACGTCTGCCCTCAAAAGCCTCGACATGAACGGTCGCGTGCTATACGTTGGCAGTTTGTCGAAGACTTTGGCGCCGGGGTTACGTCTTGGCTACATCGTTGCCCCACGTGAAGTGATCGCTGCGCTGCGCCGTTTGCGTCGGCTCATGCTGCGCCACGTCGCCAGCAACAACGAACGGGCGCTAGCGCTATTTTTGTCGCAAGGGCATTTTGAGTCGCTACAACGCAGGCTCGGCCATGCGTATCAAGTGCGACTAAAAATGCTTAGAGAGGCGCTCGCCACGCATTTGCCTGATTGGCAAATTCAAAGCCCTGAGGGCGCGGGCTCGGCGCTGTGGGTGCGTTTGCCCGACGGCGTAGGCGCCGCCGCGCTGGTCGCAGCTGCTCGCGAGGCTGACGTGGTGATTGAGCCGGGCGTTGGTTTCTTTGGGCTTGCACCCACGGGCGAATTCATCCGCATGGGAATTTCGGCCATTCCTACACATTTGATTGGCGAAGGCGTGGTGGCGTTGGCTGCTGCAGCCGCGAAGCAGCGAATCTAGCCTCTCGGCCCGCGTCCAATCGATTCGAGCCGCACAATGCCATGCCCTTCTGCCGTCTTCTTCGGCGCAACTTTCCACGCGTGGCCGTAGATGACTTCCACGCTGATTCGAATCGGCCCGCTATTGCGGCGAGTGGCTTCTAACGTCGTCTCAATAGAGCGGAGTTTGCGCGGTGTCATCAAGCCCCGCGGTCTCGTCAGCATCACGTTACTCGCACCTTGCGCCTTGATATCACGCCATAGTGCGTCGGTCGATGCGTATTCGAGTGTGATCACCTCCATGTCCATCACCGGGTCGGCAAAGCCTGCGTGAACCAGCATGTCGCCAATGTCGTGCAAATCGGTGAAGCGCTGAACATGCTTGTCGGCCTCGACCTCATCGCGCGAAATCGCTCGTCGCAGCTCGATCAAGGTGTCCGGCCCCGGCGAGGTGAACATCATCACGCCGCCGACTTTGAGCACGCGATTCCATTCTGCAAACAGTGCAGGCAAGTCGTTTGCCCATTGCAACGCGAAATTGCTCCACAACACGTCTGCGTGTTCGCGTGGCAGCGGCAATGCGTTCATGTCCGCCACGAGCCCTCGCGTTTCGCCGTTCCCAGTTTTGCGATTGCCGCTTGTCAGTCGCGTGAGCCAGCCCGGTTTGGGAAGCAGAGGTGCGGCACGCGCCACCATCGCGGGCGAGTGATCGACCGCGATGACGGCCGCGTCGGGGAAGCGCTCCGCCAGCGCTCTCGTGTGCGTGCCCGGACCGCAGCCCACATCAAGCACCACGGAAGGCGCGATTCGCATGATGTCAAAGCGCTCAAGTAGACGGTTGCCGACTTCGCGCTGCACGACGGCGGCGTCGGCGTAGGTCGCGGCGGCGCGGTCAAATCGCTTCCGCAACAGCGCGACATCGATTGGCTCGGGCGCGCTCACAGCGACAGCTCGGTCACGCTACGTGGGAAAATTGGCACAGCATTCGATCAAAGACAGGTTCTCCAATTTTATTGCGTACGCTCTACGATGATGGCTTGGCCGCACTTGCTCGGGTGCGCGAACGCGCGTTGCCGCAGACGTGCTTTTTCTGCGGCGATAGCGCGCGAGAGACCGTTTGCGAGCCGTGCGCCGCGAAACTTCCACGACTGGGTGAACAAATCTGCCCGCGCTGCCAGCTTCCTGCTTCAAATAGCGAAGTGTGCGGGCGATGCCTCAAAAAGCCGCCGGTATGGCAACATTTGGTCGCCGAGTGGCAATACGATTTTCCGATCACCGCCGCCATCACCTCTGCCAAATATCATCACGCCTTCCCGATTTTTCGATGGGTGGCTGCGCAGCGCCGCGAATGGCCATTCGATGCATCCGCGACGATGATTCCGGTGCCGCTCGCCGAGCTGCGCTTGCAGACGCGTGGCTACAACCAGGCGCAATTGATCGCCAACGAAATGGCCAAACGCTTTGCGCTGCGAGTTGACGCGGATGCCGTGATTCGCATTCGGGAGACTGATATTCAGCAACGACTAAATTGGGTCGAGCGGCGGCGAAATGTGCGCCATGCGTTCGCTGCGACGCGTTCCCTGGCGGGCGAATCGGTGGTGCTGGTTGACGATGTGCTCACTACGGGCTCGACGTTAAACGAGCTGGCACGTGCCGCATATGACGCGGGAGCGAGCCGCGTGGACGCCTATGTGTTGGCGCGCGTGCAGCCGATCCGTCGACGTGATCGCGTCGTGAAATTTGGACGCGCCACATCATGAGCGTCGCATGATTCACGTCGTTCTGGTCGAACCAGAAATTCCGCCCAATACCGGCAACGTGATTCGCCTGTGCGCGAACACTGGTGCCATGTTGCATCTGGTTAAGCCGATGGGTTTTCCGCTCGACGACGCGCGAATGCGCCGCGCTGGGCTCGACTATCACGAGTACGCGACGATGCAGGTGCATGAAGACTGGGCGGCCTGCAAGATCGCACTTGCGGGCCACCGAATGTTCGCGATAGAAACCTGCGGCGCAAAATCACCGCACGAAACGGCACTGCAATCGGGCGATGTTTTTGTCTTTGGGTCGGAGACGAAAGGTTTGTCGCCTGCGGTGCTTGCCGATTTTCCAACTGGTCGTCAATTGCGGCTTCCGATGCGCCCGGCTATTCGAAGTTTGAACCTTTCAAATTCGGTCGCAGTCACGGTTTACGAGGCGTGGCGGCAGTTGGAATTCATCGGTTCTGGGCAATAGCTTTTCTGTAAAAGCGCCATTGCATTGGGCCTAGATGTGTTTTTTTCTGATTATCGACATTAGCATTTTTGGCGACTTAGCCCCAGTAAAATAAGGCATACACGAAAAAGCTGTACTTCGAAAAATGTGTTCTAACCGTTGACGCCAGTACTTGACGACGAAACTTTCCCGAGCAAATGCAACGTTCGCCCCGTCGCGCCTCGATGAATCGACACAAATTTTCGCGCCGCCAACCCTGCAGCAGCGCGCGACGGTTCATCTGCCAGCCAAGCCAACACCGAGTCCAGCGCCGAGTCGGCATGCGGCACGCTGCGGGCAGCACCCGAAAGAATCGCCTCGTCAGCCGCCTGCTGAAAATTAAACACCGACGGCCCGAGCACCACCGGAACGCCCATCGCGCAGGGCTCGATCAGGTTTTGCCCGCCCGTACCCGCCAACGTTCCGCCCATCACGACGACGCTCGCGGCACCGTAGTAAGCGAGCATTTCGCCCATGCTGTTGCCAATGATCACTTCAGTGTCGGCGGGAATATCGGCATCGGTTCGACGCGCGACGCGAAAGCCACGTGTTCGGGCCGCCTCAACGGACGGATCCCAGCGCTCAGGGTGACGCGGCACGATCACGGCGATGGCCTTGTGGCGCAGCGGATGATCGCGCAGCGCGTCGAGCAGCAGCACTTCCTCGCCCTCGCGCGTTGAGCCTGCGACCCAGAACCGGCGGGCTTTAGCGTCGGACAGCGCTTCGCCCCCAAGGTGCGTCGCAAGCGCCGCCGCTCGCTCGTCGATGTCCTCAGGCAACGTCATATCGAACTTCATGTTGCCCGTGACATGCACATTGGCCGCACCCAAGGTGCGAAACCGTAGGGCGTGATCCTCTGTTTGCGCGGCGATTCCAGTTAGGCAAGCCAACATCGCGTGCGTCAGTGCGCCGCCTTTGGCGTAGCCCTTCGCCGATCGCTCCGACAGCCTCGCATTGACCAGCCACAATAGAATATGCGCACGCTTTGCCGCCTCGCAAACACCGGGCCAAAGCTCTGTTTCAATCAGCAGTCCCAGTTTCGGCTTTGTCGCGCGCAGAAAACGCGACATCAGCCACGGCGAATCAAACGGCAAATAGGCCACGGTGGCCCGCCCTTTCAGCAATTCTTCAGCGGTCGCCCGACCTGTCGGGGTCGTGCAGGTGACGAGAATATTCGGTGACGAATTGCGCATGGCCACCACCAACGGCATCATCGCGCGCGCCTCGCCCACCGACACCGCATGGATCCAGAGATCGAATGAGCCGCTCGCCGCTTTCGGCAGGTCAAGCGCCAACCGCTCGCGCCAATGCTGCCGATAGCCGGGATTTTTTGCGCCCTTACGCCAAAGTCGGCCCAAAGCGAATGGCAGTGCTGCGAACCACAATACGCTATAAAAAAGTCGGAACCAGACAGGCATATCCGCTGATTATCGCCGTGCTTCGTGCGCCCCGTAAAATGCAGTATCGGTGGGACGTGGCGTCCCCGTTATGGGATGCAGGAACGCAGCATGATTCTGGTTACTGGCGGCTGCGGCTTTATCGGCAGCAATTTCATTCTTGACTGGTTGGCGACGCGTGCTGAGCCCGTCGTCAACGTTGATGTGCTCACCTACGCGGCTAATCCAGCGACGCTTGCCTCGCTGAAAGGCGATGCACGCTACACGTTTGAGCGCGCCGACATTTGTGATCGCATTGCGATGGATGCGGTGATTGCCAAACATCAGCCGCGTGCGATTGTGCATTTCGCTGCCGAGAGTCACGTGGATCGCTCGATTCACGGGCCAATGGATTTCGTGCGCACCAATGTGATGGGTACGGCCACGCTGTTGGAAGCGAGTCGCGCGTTCTGGAAGGCGCTGCCCGAAGCACAGGCGAGCGCCTTTCGTTTTGTTCATGTTTCGACGGATGAGGTGTTCGGCACGCTCGGTGCGAACGACCCAAAATTTAACGAGTTGTCGCAGTATCAGCCGAACAGCCCGTACAGTGCTTCGAAGGCGGGTTCGGATCATCTGGCGCGCGCGTACTTCCATACCTACGGCATGCCGGTGATGGTGACCAACTGCTCCAACAACTACGGACCGCGTCAGTTTCCCGAGAAGCTGATTCCGTTGATGATTGTGAACGCGCTTGCTGGCAAACCGTTGCCGATTTACGGCGACGGCCAACAGATTCGCGATTGGCTCTATGTTGGCGACCATTGCTGCGCCATTGCGCGGGTGTTGGAGGCGGGCCGACCGGGTGAGCTGTATTTGATTGGCGGTGACGCCGAGAAGGCTAACCTTGACGTGGTGCACACGCTCTGTGCACTGCTCGCAAAGCACGCACCCGGCAAGGATTACACGAAGCAAATCACCTACGTGACCGATCGTCCTGGACATGATCGACGTTACGCGATTGATTTTTCAAAGCTGCAAAGTGAACTGGGTTGGCGGCCGACCGAGAGCTTTGCCACTGGGCTGGAAAAGACCGTGCGCTGGTATCTTGACAACAACGCCTGGGTCACAGACGTGCAATCGGGCGAGTACAAAACCTGGGTCGAGAAGAACTACGGAGCGCGCGCATGAGCGAAGTGACGGGTTCTGCACCGATTCGCCGAAAAGGCATCATCCTCGCGGGCGGCTCAGGCACGCGCTTACACCCTGTTACGCAGGCAGTGTCGAAGCAGTTGATGCCGATCTACGATAAGCCAATGATTTATTACCCCCTTTCAGCACTGATGCTGGCGGGGTTGCGTGAGATTTTGATCATCTCCACGCCGCAGGATACGCCGCGTTTTCAGGAGTTGTTAGGCAACGGCAGCAAGTGGGGCATGGATCTGCAGTACGCCGTGCAACCGTCACCGGATGGCCTCGCACAGGCCTTTATTATTGGTCGCGAATTCATCGGCGACGACCATGCCGCATTGGTGTTGGGCGACAACGTGTTTTACGGTCACGAATTGCAGCAACTTCTGGAGAGTGCGAACAATCGGCGCGAAGGAGCGACCGTTTTTGCCTACCCGGTGAGCGATCCGGAACGCTACGGCGTCGTTGAGTTCGATAAAGACGGCCACGCGATCAGCCTTGAAGAAAAGCCAAAGCAACCGCGTTCACGCTACGCGGTGACGGGTATTTATTTTTACGACAATAGCGTGCTCGAAATTGCCGGCAACCTGAAGCCTTCCCCGCGTGGTGAGCTGGAAATCACCGATCTCAACCGAATCTATCTTGAACGAAAACAACTGAGCGTTGAGATCATGGGGCGCGGCATGGCGTGGCTCGACACCGGGACGCATGATTCGCTGCTGGAAGCCGCGCAGTTCGTGCAAACCATCGAGCGTAGACAAGGACTTAAAGTGTGTTGCCCGGAGGAGATCGCCTATCGTCAGGGTTTCATCGACGCGGCGCAACTCGAACAGCTGGCCGTGCCGTTAGCCAAAAGCGGTTATGGTAAATACCTGCAAAACGTACTGAAAGATCAGGTCTTTTAATGAAGGTCGTCAAGACTTCGATACAGGGTTGCATGATCCTTGAACCGCAAGTGTTTTCGGATGAGCGCGGGCATTTTTTCGAG
>JBBRGY010000121.1:0-8421 GCA_038223495.1 Burkholderiales bacterium
ATGCGCCGCGCGGTCAACACAAGCTTGCGCAGCGTGACCGACGCGCCGCCGGGTTGCTGGTTTAACCATTCCCAATCGTGCGGCAACAAAGTGACCTCGCGCGAGATGACGCCGAGCTTCGGGCGACCGGGGCCGACGGGAGGCGGTGCCGGGATTACTGGAGCAATTGAAGGTTGCGCAACTTCAGGAATCAGCTCGATCCGCTCGCCCGTAGCCAAGTCGAACACCATCGCTTGTGCGCTCGGATCGAATCCAGCGTCATACGCGCCGTAAGCGTACGGACTGATCGACAGCGCCGCTAGTTGCGCCGCAATCTCAGATTCGGAGCCTTCCGCGACGCGTTTGCCGCGTTGGAAAGCGACGTAGCGTGGGGCATTTGTGTTCTTGGACATATTTTTCTCGCAAATGAATGCGTGAAATATACCCGGGTAAATTTAAGATGTCAAATTTACCCGGGTATATTTGATGGGTGCGAGATTTTCCAAAAGCTCACACATAATCGGCAGCATGAATCGTTCAGTTCTCTATGCTTTGATTGCCGCAGCTTTATTTGGCGCAAGCACTCCGTTAGCCAAGCTGCTGATCGGCGAAGTGTCGCCCGTATTGCTGGGTGGCTTGCTCTATCTCGGGAGTGGCGTTGGTCTTGGTGTCGCACGCTTGCTTCGGGATGGCGGCTGGAAAGCGTCTGGGCTGGCTAAAGGCGAATGGCCGTGGCTTTTGGGGGCAATCCTTTTTGGCGGCATCCTCGGGCCGGTGGCATTGTTGTTTGGTTTGACTCGCAGCAGCGGATCAACGGCATCGCTGTTGTTGAATCTGGAGGCGGTGCTGACGGCGCTCATCGCGTGGCTGGTCTTTAAAGAAAACGCGGATCGTCGCGTGGTGCTCGGCATGGCGGCCATCGTAGCTGGCGGTGTCGTGCTGTCGTGGCCAACGTCAGCTGCGGGCAGCACAGACTGGATTGGCCCGGCCTTGATTGCCGCTGCGTGCGCATGCTGGGCGATTGACAACAATTTAACGCGCAAAGTCTCGGCCTCCGATGCATTATTTATCGCCGGCAGCAAGGGGCTCATCGCGGGCGGTTTCAATACGGCGCTGGCACTGGGGCTAGGTGTTGCGCTCCCGAATATGGTGACCGTGTCGTCGGCCATGCTGCTGGGTTTTTTGGGATACGGATTGAGCCTCGTGCTGTTCGTGCTGGCGCTGCGAGGCTTGGGCACGGCCCGCACCGGTGCCTATTTTTCCGTCGCACCATTCGTCGGCGCAGCGGTGGCCATCGGATTGCTCGGCGAAGCGGCTACGCTGCCATTCTGGCTGGCCGCCACGTTAATGGCGATTGGTGTATGGCTACACCTGACCGAAGATCACGTTCATGAGCATACCCATGCAACCGAGGCCCATGAGCACAGTCACTCGCACGACGCCCATCATCAGCATGGGCACGACGTCGCCTTTGCCGGCGATGCTTCCGCCACGCACACCCATTGGCACGAACACGTCGTTATGACGCACAAACACCCGCATTTTCCGGATATTCATCACCGGCATGAGCACTGAATGGCTCTGATGCCAGCCGAAGCCCGGATTACGCGTTAGCAGCTTTCAACTCCAGCTCGCACGACAACACTGAAGCGACCGAATCTGGTCGGCCGACCAACGCGGAGCCCACGATCCAGAGCACAAATCCGCTTATTGTTTGTTTTAGTGAACAATAATGCAGAAGCCAAGTCGAGTTGTCTGCTGTCGGCGATAGCTTAAACACATTTGAGGGGACGTTCTGTGCATTCCATTACTCTGCCATCGCTGCGTGCGATTCGCTGTTCACTGACATGCTTGGTGCTCGCCAGCGCCACGTCCCTGGCTTCTGCACAGGCGACGACACTGCCGGGACCGACTGCAATCCGGGTTGTGGCGACAAAAACCAGTACCGCAAGCGCGCAGCAGATTGGTATTCCTACCGTTGGTGCGACCGGCATTACCCTCTCGATTGACGAGCTCAATCGCTTGCAGCGGCAACGTGACACCTCGGGTATTCCCGCGCTGCGAACGGTGAAGCCGCTATTGCGGCCTGATCGGGGCGGCTTACCGCAAGCGGGCACTGAAGGTAGTCCGAAATTTGCCCCGTCCGCCAATGCGCTTTCATCGACTACCTCGCAGCCGAAATCTCAGACCGTTTCAACGAGCTTTACCGGGGCCACTCTGGCCGATACCGGCTCATTCCCGCCGGACACTATGGGCACCGTCGGGCCAACCCAATTCGTGGTTGCCGTGAATGGCCGCATTCGTTCTTTTAACAAGTCCACGGGCGTCGCTGATGGTGCGCTCAACTTGTCAATGGACACGTTTTTCGCCTCAGTCATGACGCCGGTTGGCGGTGGCGTTTCGCTCGTCTTCACCAGCGACCCGCATATCCGCTATGACCGGTTGAGCGGTCGCTGGATAGTCGTGATTATTGACGTTCCATGTATCGACGGGGCATGTTCTACTTTGGCTGCCAATCGCGTTCTGGTCGCGGTCAGTAGCGGCTCCACCATCACTAACGCATCTTCGTTCACATTTTTTCAATTTAAGCACGATACGTTGGCGCCTGCGGGCGACACAGGTGCCTTTGCTGACTACCCCACGCTAGGCATAGACGCCAACGCGCTCTACATCGGTGCCAACATATTTTCAGCAGCAGGCCCATACGCGGGTACGTCAGCTTACGTGGTACGCAAAAGCTCGATTCTTGGCGGTGGTCCAATCGTAGCGACGGCATTTCGCAATCTCACCGGAACACCTGCCGGGGCGGGCATTTACACACCACAGGGGGTCGATAATTACGATCCGGCGGCCACCGAGGGCTACTTGATCGGAACTGATAACGCAAGCTATGGGCTATTGGTGGTTCGTCGGGTGACGACGCCGGGAGGAACGCCCGCGATTTCGGCCAATATCTCGGTGGCGGTTAACGCGACTCAAGCACCGCTCACCGTCCCTCATCTCGGCAATACCGGCGGCACGAACGGCAATCTGGACGGCTCGGATGACCGTCTCTATGCGGCGCACATTCGAAATGGGCGATTGTGGACAGCGCATGCCATTGGTGTCAACAGCGGTGGCACGACGACCACGCCTACTCGCAATGCGGCTCGCTGGTATGAGCTTCAAAATCTGACGGGCACGCCGACGGTCGTGCAGCAGGGCACCGTGTTTGACGCAGCCGCTACCAATCCAAAGTTTTTCTGGATGCCCACCGTCATGGTGTCCGGTCAGGGCCACGCTGCGATTGGCTTCAGCACGGCGGGCACGAACAATCGTGCGAATGCAGGCGCAACGGGTCGCTGGGCCTCAGACACATTGGGGGCCATGCAGGTACCGGCTGCATACGAGTACACGGCCAGTAGCACGGCCTACAACCCACCGGGCGATTCCGGTGGAAGCGGCGGTCGCCGCTGGGGCGACTTCTCCTACACCAGCCTTGATCCCGAAGATGACATGACCTTGTGGACGATTCAGGAATTCTGCGACGCCGCCAATTCGTACGGTGTGCGCGCGGCAAAGTTGCTGGCGCCACCACCGCCGCCAACGCTCGCGGCGGTGCCCAGCTCGATTGCTGCTTCCGTCGCTTCGACCAATGTGGTGATTACCGGATCTGGCGTTACCGCCGCAAATGGTGCCGGTTTCTATGATCCCGGCGCAGGCTTTGCCAAGCGTCTCGCCGCGCTAATACCCGGCGTCATCGTCAACAGCGTGACCTACACCGATGCGACGCACATCACGGTTAATGTGTCGACCGTGGGCGCAACGACCGGCGCTAAAAACGTGACGGTCACTAATCCAGATGGGCAGACAGTCACCGCGAATAGTCTGATCACTGTTACCGCAGTGGCGTCGGCACCGACCATCACCAGCGCCAACGCGACGACATTCACCGTAGGCGCGAGCGGCAGTTTCACTGTCACAACCACCGGCAGCCCAGCCGCGGCCGTTGCGCGAGGCGGCGTAGCCCTCCCGTCTGCGGTCAGCTTTGTCGACAACGCCAATGGCTCGGGAACGCTCGCTGGAACGCCCGGTGCTGCCACCGGAGGTACCTACGCGCTAACGTTCACCGCGAGTAACGGTACGCTGCCTAACGCCACTCAAAATTTCACGCTGACCGTGAATCAAGCCCCTGCGTTCACAAGCTCCGCTCCTCCGGCATCCGGCGTCATTGGAGTTGCCTACAGCCACAGCTATTCTGCGAGCGGTTTTCCGTCTACTTTCACGTACACCGTCACCAGCGGCGCGTTGCCAACGGGCTTGAATTTGAGCGGCGGCGGAATTCTCTCCGGCACTCCCACCACGTTTGGCGCGTTTAGTGGCGTAGTGACAGTGAACAACGGCATCGCCCCGAACCCGACTCAGCCTTTCAACATCTCGATAGCTAAAACCCCGCAAACGATTACCTTCCCGGCCATCGCCCCGTTCTCGTGGTACCAGGGTTCGGCAACGCTTGCGGCGGCAGCCAGTTCAGGTTTAACCGTCACATACGCCGTGACATCGGGTCCTTGTTCGCTCGCGGGTAACGTACTCACGGCGTCCTCGCCCGGAGTCTGTGGCATCACCGCGAACCAAAGCGGCAATGCGACGTTCGCAGCAGCCACACAGCAGTCGCAATCGGCCACGGTCAACGTCGGCCCTGCGCTGCTCGACATTGACGCGAGCGGCGCGCCGACCAAGTACGACCCCGCGACCGACGGGCTGATGGTGATGCGCTTCCTGCTCGGCTATCAGGGCAACGCCATCACCGACAACGCCACCTCAGCAACGCCGGGACGCTCGCCAGCGCAAATAGTGACGCATCTGACGAGCCTCCTGCCGCTGCTCGACGTTGATGGCGATAGCAGCGTGCGCGGTACGAGCGACGGTCTACTGATCTTGCGCTACATGCTCGGCCTGCGCGGAGCGGCGCTGCTGGCAGGTGCTGCGGTCGGGCCTGCAACTGCGCTCCAGGTCGAAACGGCGATTGGAAGGTTGATGCCACCATAACGCTACTGGCGGGCGACGATTTACGGCGATCAGACCGCCGCCCGCAATCCCGGCTCCTGCATCGCCGCTATCTGCTCACGTAATTCGAGCACGCGATCCTGCCAATAGCGTTGCGTGTTGAACCACGGGAACGCGGCGGGAAACGCCGGGTCGTGCCAGCGGCGGGCAATCCAGCCGGAGTAATGCAATAGGCGCAGCGTGCGCAGCGCCTCGATCAATTGCAATTCGTTGTCGTCGAATTCGCAGAAATCTTCATAGCCTTTGATGATGCTCGCGAGCTGGCCTTGCATGGCATCGCGCTCGCCCGAGAGCAGCATCCACAAGTCCTGCACCGCAGGCCCCATGCGGCAGTCGTCAAAGTCCACAAAGTGCGGCCCACCGTCGTTCCACAGCACGTTGCTGGCGTGGCAATCGCCGTGCAGGCGAATCGGTTTCACCGTTCCGACGCGATCAAAAATTTCACGAATGCCGTCGAGCGCCATTGCGCTCACGCTTGACCATGTTGGCAACAAATCAGCGGGAATGAAGTGGCTATCGAGCAGACAAGTGTGCTGCTCGATGCGGTAGTACGCAGCGTTGTGCGCTGCGCCACAATGAACGTGACGTTTACCCAATTTGGGCTCCAACATCGGCTACAAACTGCGCGGCAGTCTCATTCTCCTTTCGATAAGGTTCAGGTAGGCGCCAATAACGTATCAAAACCATGTCGCCGCGTTGCTCGCCACGCTTTGATGGCAGCTTCCGGAGGCTCCGCGTGTGAAGGAAACGAGAGGACGGGCTGCGCACGCCACGGTTCTCTCAAAGTTGCACTTCTAGCTAGCGATTTACAACGCAAGAGATGCGGCGGCATAGCGCGGAATAGCCCCAACTCAATCCACTTTGCCTGCAAGTTGCGTATTCCTTGTACTGAGCGCTCCAACACATCGGTGCGGGCTTGCGCTTGTTCGCTGTGGATCCGAAATCGGCTCAGTCGGTTTGCGAAAAATGCTGCGTTCCCCTGCACTAGCAACCGTGACCACATCGCGAGATCGACCGCGCCGCGCACCTCTTCGCCATCGAAATTAAACGGGCTGACGTCTTGCAGATGCGGGCGCGGCTCGAAGTCTCGCTTTCGAAACATCGCGGTACTGGGTTCACCAATGAAATTCAGTCCATGCATAATCACGGCGTTTGCTAGGCTTGTTCCCTCAACCACGACGTCCTCCGTCGTGATTGGCACGGTCGCTGGCATGTCCTCGATCACACTGGACGATTCGTCAATACGCCAGCGGTGCGATGTCGCAAGCACAAGGTCTGGAACGGATAGAAACGCGCCAAGCAGCGTTTCAATGCACGTCGGTTCCAGCAAATCGTCGTCGTTCAGAAATTTGACATATGTACCGGATGCCAGAGCAAGGCATTGCTCAAAATTCTTCCGCGCCCTCAGACGCACCGGATTTTTTACATACCTACAATTTACCCCGTCTTGGCGCGCCTCGAAAATTTTCTGGATGGCGTTGGTCTCGCAGTCGTCGCTGACGATGATTTCGGTGTGAGCGTATGTCTGCGCGATGGCGCTATCCAGGCACTCCGCGAAATACTTTGGATTGGAAGAGGGAATAACGATCGATACCAGCGGTTGTGATTCATCGAGATCAAACTGCTTGCGCCAACCTGGCGCGCCGCCGTCATTGCACACCGCGATCAATCCCATCAACTCAGCCTTTCGCGCCAACACGTCGAAGACTGTCCCATCGGTACTTTCCGGGAGTGCAATGTTTCCGCCCGGCAGTAATACTCGCCGACATTCCCCTAGAAGATGCACTTTATCGCGTTGCGACAACGCGAGCACTGCATTCCCCAACCAGATTCGGGAAATGCTGCGGTCTTCGACTTCCAAGTCAACGGCGGGCGTAAAAAGCAGATCGGCGCCAAAGCGAACCGCCAGGTCAATAGTTCCAGCGCGTCGGGTTTGCAGTAAAAAGCCCAACTCGCACGCTGATGAGACGCCTCTTGCTTCAGTGCGCATTACTCGATGTCCCCGGCGAGACGTCGTTGCCACTTTGTTTGACGAATCAACGTTTCAATCTGCGCGTCGTCAGCGCCTCGAACAGCGAGCCGTTCATAGGCCATGGCGGCGTGCGAAATTTCGTTGCCAATGGCGTTGATTTCATGGCCGGTGAACAAGCGAATGGCGGTTCCCACTTCATCAATACCAAGCTTGGATCGCGCCGCTGTGGCACCGGTAAAGCGCCCATTGAATTCGTGAATCTTTAAGTCGCCGCAGCGATCAAATTGACACTGAATATTAAGTGGACCACGCCAGCCCGCTGCCGAAAAAATTTCTGCGCATCGTTCACCGATCGCCTGTGCTTGCGGTGAATCGTCGCGCTGAAGCGTACGCGCGGCACGGCCACTAAATTGGTTCAAAGTACAGGCAACATGGGCAACCACTCCGTTCGGCCCGATCATCACCTGAATCGAGTGCTTCACACCTTCAAAGCTCTGAAACAGCGGTACGCCCTGGTTGCTAACGCGCTCAAGAAAATCTTTGACGCGTTCGCTATCGCCCAGATATTGCTGGAGTACGTAGCCATCGAGCGACTTCGCTCGCGCCGCCTGGGCCCGCGTAGTGACTAAAAAAATTCCTCGAGACTCAGCGCCGCGACGAGGTTTTGCAACGAGCGGCAATCCTACACGCTGAATGAACGTATCGATGGATTCGCTGCTGTCCGCATGAAGGGACGCTGAAAATGGCAAGTCGTGTTCAAGGCAAAATTGAAAGCTTAGCCATTTGTCGTTAATTACGTCGGCAAGCGCTACTTCGCCGCACAGGGACCGTTCGCGCCATTCAGGATTCCGCGCTGCGAAGCCGGCAAGCCAACGTACGTCGTCGTCGCGGCAAGGGATGATGAGGTCAGGCGATTGGGCCGCCACGATTTCGCGCACTCGCGCTTCGAACGCTTCGGGTGCATCGCTAAGTGTTGGCGCTAGATACACCTCATCGAACGCGAAGAGTGACGGCTCCGTGGCAACGTCGCTCGTCGCGATTAAGCGCACTGATTCCCGACGGGCATTTAGCGCCGCCATGACATTTCCGCCAGTATGACCACCGCCAGAGAGCAACAAAATAATTACCGGGGACATATATAACCTTGAATTGCATGATCGCAAGGTGGCACGACGGATAGGAAACTACAACGACCCGTAGGAGACCGATGAAAACAACTACAAACACGCGCCGAAGTGCAAGCGCTTGAGGGGCGTCTCGATTGTGAAAACGCGAGTAGCGGACATCGCATTGACGCTGATTGCTGCACGGAAACGAGCCATAAGAATTGTGTCATCATTTATCCTCGCATTTCCTGCAAATCATTCGCTGATTAGCGTTTTACAAAGCGTTACACATTGCATCAAGCTCCTTCTGCCGAGTAC
>JBBRGY010000122.1:0-8345 GCA_038223495.1 Burkholderiales bacterium
GGATAACTGTACGTTACGGAGGCAAGCTAGTCGCTCTTGATGTTTCCGTCCTTGATCACCTTTGTCCACATCGCGACTTCATTGCGGATAGCCTGCCCAGCCTGTTCCGGCGTCGTCCAGGTGGCGTTTGCGCCTTGCGCAAGCATCGAGTCCTTAACGTCTTGTTGTTCCAGAATGCCCTTGAGCGCGTTGCTTAGCTTGGCAATGATCGGTGCAGATGTTCCGGCGGGCGCGAGGATTCCAAACATTGAACTTACGTCGAAGCCCTTGAGGCCTGCTTCAGGCGCAGTCGGTACTCCAGGAAACGACGGAATGGGCAGCGTTGTCGCCGTCGCCAGTGCGCGCAATTTACCCGCCTTAACGTGGCCCTGTGCGGCGGGTGCGGTTTCAATCATCATCTGCACCTGACCCCCAATCAGATCGGTCATTGCCGGGCCGCTGCCTTTGTACGGCACATGCAAAAGTTTGATACCCGCGAGCCGTTGGAACATTTCACCGGCAAGATGTTGTGGCGAGCCTGTGCCTGACGATGCAAACGTGATGCTGCCAGGATTTGCTTTCGCGAGCGCAATCAGCTCATTGAGCGTGTTCGCTTTCACGGCGGGGTTGACCACAAATACAAGCGGCACGCGACCGACGATGGCAACGGGCGCAAAGCTCTTTTCCATATCGAATTGCGCGGAGGCTGCGGAGAGCACACTGCTGATCGAGTGGCTGGTGAGCGCGCCCATCAGCAGCGTGTAGCCGTCAGGCTTTTCTTTCGCGACGATCGCTGCGCCCAAGTTGCCGGTCGCGCCTGCGCGGTTGTCGACGATGACCGTTTGCCCTAAGGCCGTAGAGAGTTTTTGTGCCATTACGCGGCCAATCACATCCGTCGCACCGCCTGGCGGATACGGCACGATGAGTCGGATCGGCTTGTCTGGGTAGTCCGCGTGAGCGACAGCTGCAACGAAGGCGAAAGCGACACCTGCCGCACGAACAAGCGACAACGAAAATAGATTCACAGCACAGACCTCTAAGAGCAAAGTAATTGCAATGAGTATCGCTGCTGTCGCTTCGTGGGTGCATGCTGCGATTCAGTTTATGCGGGGTTGGAACGGAACAATGCGCCTCATGACGCGGAGGCTCGCAAGAATGACACTGTGCGGGCGGTGTTTGCGCACTCTCGCATATGCTTAACTCATGAAAGATTCCATACACGCCGGCGACGCAACGCCTGGGGCACCTGCCTCGGTGCCCGTCGCAACGGGCATGAAAAAAGGCCTGACCAGCTATGGCGATTCAGGCTTTTCGCTGTTTCTGCGCAAAGCCTTTATCAAGGGCGCAGGGTTCACTGATTCCGCACTAGATCGGCCCGTGATCGGCATTGCGAATACAGGTAGTGCCTATAACCCGTGTCACGGCAATATGCCGCAACTGATTGAGGCCGTGAAACGCGGCATCATGCTTGCGGGCGGTCTACCGATGGACTTTCCAACGATTTCTTTGCACGAGAGTTTCGCCGCGCCGACCAGCATGTATCTGCGCAATCTGATGTCGATTGACACCGAGGAAATGATTCGTGCTCAGCCGATGGATGCGGTGGTGCTGATTGGTGGCTGCGACAAAACTGTGCCCGCGCAGTTGATGGGCGCAGCGTCGGCAAACATTCCGTCTATCGTGCTCATCACCGGTTCGATGCTCACCGGGTCCCATCGCTCAGAGCGTGTGGGGGCTTGCACCGATTGCCGTCGCTACTGGGGCAGATATCGTGCGGACGAAGTAGACGCTGAAGAGATCGCCGAGGTGAACAATCAACTCGTTGCGAGCGTTGGCACGTGCTCGGTCATGGGCACCGCAAGCACGATGGCGTGTATTGCCGAGGCGCTCGGCATGACCGTGCCCGGAGGGGCATCTCCGCCTGCGGTCACGGCCGATCGCATTCGTGTGGCAGAGGAAACTGGCACGCTTGCCGTCAAGATGGCGCATGAACGATTGACGATTGACAAAGTGCTTACGGCGAAGGCGTTTGAGAACGCGATGCGCGTGCTGCTCGCGATTGGCGGCTCGACTAACGGCATCGTGCATCTCACCGCAATCGCTGGTCGGATGGGTTTCGATATCGATCTTAAAGCGCTGGATCGCATGGGTCGTGACACCCCCGTGTTGCTCGACTTGAAGCCGTCGGGGCAGCATTACATGGAGGATTTTCATCACGCAGGCGGCATGGCCACACTGCTTCGTGAACTGAAGCCACTGCTGCATCTTGACGCGCTCACGGTCAGCGGCCGAACGTTGGGGGAAGAGATTGATGCAAGCGGCAAAGGGTTTAAGCAAGACGTCATCCGCTCACGCGACAATCCGATTTACCCACAAGGCGGAATAGCTGTCCTTCAGGGCAATCTTGCGCCGGGTGGCGCGATCATCAAACAGTCTGCGGCCGATGCGAAGTTGATGGAGCACGAGGGCCGCGCCGTCGTATTTGAGAACGCCGCCGACCTCGCGACGCGCATTGATCGCGACGATCTGGATGTGACGGCCGATGACATCATTGTGCTCAAAAACATCGGCCCGAAAGGCGCGCCCGGCATGCCCGAGGCTGGCTACATTCCGATTCCCAAAAAACTGGCTCGTGCTGGTGTGAAGGACATTGTGCGCATTTCGGACGGTCGCATGAGCGGCACCGCATTTGGAACAATCGTGTTGCACGTCGTGCCGGAATCCGCGATGGGTGGGCCGCTCGCTTATGTGCAGAACGGCGATCGCATTCGACTCAGTGTGTCCAACCGCGAGATCGCATTGCTGGTGAGCGATGAAGAAATGGCGCGTCGTGCGGCAGCGAATCCCGTGGTGCCGCCCACTGCCAACCGCGGCTACAAAAAGCTCTTTCTACAAACTGTGACGCAAGCCGACCAAGGCGTAGACTTTGATTTTTTACGTGGCGTCGAAGCGCGCGGAGCGATTCCGAAACTCTAAGAGTGGAAGTCGTTACGTGCACGCTAGCCGCTTACTTAAACGCGGTGATGCACCGCTTTTAAGCTATCTGTTATCCCTCAACTCTAAAACTAAATCATGGCCGCTTTGCTCGATGCCCTCTACGCCCAAGCTGACGAATTTATCGCGATTCGGCAAGATATTCATCAGAATCCGGAGCTAGCGTATGAAGAGTTTCGCACCTCGGATATCGTCGCCGAAAAGCTCGCAAGCTGGGGCTACTCGGTCGAGCGCGGCATTGGTGGCACGGGCGTCGTCGGCCAACTGAAACGAGGCAACGGCGCGCTCCGCATCGGTATTCGCGCCGACATGGATGCACTGCCGATTGTGGAGACCAATACGTTTGGCTATAGCAGCCGCAAGATCGGCGTGATGCATGCCTGTGGTCATGATGGACACACAGCGATGCTGCTCGCAGCGGCACGCTACCTCGCGAAGGCTGGAAATTTTTCCGGTACGCTTAACCTGATATTTCAGCCAGCGGAAGAGGGACAGGGCGGTGCTAAACGTATGATGGACGAAGGTCTGTTTACCAAGTATCCGTGTGACGCGATCTTTGCGATGCACAACTCACCGGGCGAGGCGCAAGGCACCTTTCATTTGCGCAGCGGCCCGACGATGGCGTCCGCCGAGAACGTCACAATCACGCTGCATGGGGTCGGCGGACACGGCGCATTTCCGCATCGTGCCACTGACCCAGTTGTGGCGGCGGCGAGCATCGTTATGGCGTTGCAAACGATCGTTTCGCGAAACGTAGATCCGCAGGCGACAGCAGTGGTCACCGTCGGGGCGCTCAATTCGGGGATTGCCAACAACGTGATTCCCGCCAGCGCAACGTTGAAGCTCAGCGTCCGTTCGCTGGATCGTGACGTCAGGAACGTGCTGGAAACGCGCATTTGCGCACTGGTCAAAGCACAGGCCGAGAGCTTTGGTGTGCGCGCCGAGATTGACTATCAGCGCAACTATCCTGTGCTGGTGAACACCGAAGCTGAAACCGAGTTCGCATACGGCGTTGCGCGTGACCTCGTTGGCGACGCGAAGGTCGTGTACCCCGTGCCAGCGCTCACGGGCAGCGAAGATTTCGCATTCATGCTGGAAGAATTGCCGGGGTGCTACCTGTTCATCGGTAACGGCGACGGCAGTGTCGGAACCGACGGAAAACCAACCAGCGCGTGCATGGTGCACAACCCGGGATACAACTTTAACGACGCCAACATCGGCGTCGGTTCGGCGTACTGGGTTGCATTGACGCAGCGATATTTGCAGGCTGACGCTTAGCGGAATACTTTCGCTGAACGCACCTAGCGTTTTGCGTTCAGCGCATACGTCGCAAGCAGTCGCTGCGCATCATCGAGTAGCGTGACGGCGTCGATTTTTTTTGCCTTCATTTCGCCAACCCATTCGCGCGTCACGCGCTGCCCGGCTTCTTGCCAGCGGGCATACTCTTTTGGGTCTAGCGTTATGATCGTGTCGCCGCTGCTCATCTCAGCTTGACGAGCGGCAATCGCTGATTGATCCCATGTTTGACCAATGAGCGCGCCCAATTCCATGCCAGAATTTTTGTCGAGAATCGCGCGTAAATCGGCGGGCAGGGCGTTGTACTTCGCCTCATTCATGGCGATCACGATGACGCTGGTGTAGAGCGCGGGCGAGCCTTGCGGCATCTCAGTGTGGAACTTTACAACCTCGTTGATCTTGGTCGAAGGCAGCGCTTCCCAAGTGATGAAAAGTCCGTCAAGAATGCCTTTCGACAAGCCTTCCTGCAACGCGGTGAAGGGTAGCGAGACAGGCGATGCACCAAGCGCTATAAGCATTTTGTTAGCGACACGATTGGGCGCACGTAATTTCTCGCCGCGCAAATCTTCCAGCGTTCGTATCGGCTTTTTTACGGTGTGCAGCAGCCCTGCGTCATGGGTGTGCACTGACAGCAGTTTCACACCTTTGAACTCGTCGATCAGATGCTTCTGCGAATATTCCCACGTTGCGCGGCTCGCCTGTTCACCGCTCTGCACCATTAAAGGCAGCTCGAACACTTCACTCTTCGGAAAGCGTCCCGGCGTGTATCCAGGCAGCGTCCACACAATGTCGGCGACGCCGTCTTTCGCCTGATCGAATAGCTGGTTGGGTGCACCTCCCAATTGCATCGATGGAAATATTTGGAACTTGATGCGGCCCTTGCTCGCTGCCTCGATGCGCTGAGTCCACGGCACCAGAATGTTGGCGTGTGCATTTGACGTCGGCGGGAAGAAGTGCGAAATCTTCAGCGTCACTTCCTGAGCAAAAGCGCCGGACGAGACTGCCGCGAACAGCGCAATTCCCCAATTCCACAAGGGTTTCAGGGGCAAAGCCCGTTTTATAGTTTGCTTCGAGTACATCGGTGAACTGTCATAAGATTGCATGCCGAAATTCTCACACACGCAGCGCTTAGCCGGCACTTTCGCACCTACTCCTCATGTTTGACCGAATTTCTGAAGACATTCAAGCGATCCGCAGCAAAGATCCGGCAGCGCGGGGTGCGCTGGATATTTGGCTGTCGTACCCCGGTTTCCACGCCATTCGCTTTCATCGTATTGCTAACGCGCTGTGGCGCGGAGGCTTCAAGCGCACGGGCCGTTGGGTATCGCATTGCTCGCGCTTCTTCACCGGCATCGAGATTCATCCGGGCGCATTCATCGGGCGCCGCGTTTTCATCGATCACGGGATGGGCATCGTCATCGGCGAAACGGCCGAAGTGCACGACGACTGCACGATCTATCAAGGTGTGACGCTGGGGGGAACCTCGCTTGAGCGCGGTGCAAAACGACACCCGACCCTTGAGAAAGGCGTCATCGTAAGTGCGGGCGCAAAGGTGCTCGGTAGCTTCACAGTCGGGGAGGGCGCGAGCATCGGCTCCAATTCGGTGGTGCTCAAAGCCGTTCCCGCAGGCGCGACCGCAGTTGGTATTCCGGCGCGCATCATCACTAAAGAAACTAAAGAAGGCCGCGAGGCAACCGCGAAAAAAATAGGCTTCTCTGCCTATGGTATTTCCGCTGATCTCGATGATCCCCTTGTGCAGGCCATTCATAAATTGCTTGACCACAGCGCAGCGCAAGACGCCCGATTGAACGCCATTTGCGCGGCACTCGCGACTCAGGGCATGGATTGTGCATCGCTCGGTGGAAAACCGGTGGACGCGAAGGCGATTGAGAAATTGGTGGATTCCGATTGATGGGAAGCGGCCGTGAAGCCCTCGCGAACGATGAGCCTGATGCACACACACGAGTGAAGGGGCGGCGCTGGTTGCGATTGAGCGCGAAGGCGGTGCACGATATCGGCTCGATCGGGTACGGCGGCGCGTTGGCTGCCTGCCTGGCCATTAATCTGGCTGCAACGCGAATGTCTGACTCGGAGTTCGCAGCGGCACGACTAGCGTACGCTGCGATCGCGCAGTACGTGCTTATTCCTTCGATGCTCATCGTCGTAGTCAGTGGCCTGATCGCGATGGCTGCGACGCGCGGCTATCAGGATGTCGGCTGGGCGTGGGTCAAAGCGTTGCTCGGCATGAGCGTGCTTGTAGCGACGTTTCGGGTCGTCGGTTCCGCCGGTAAATCGGCTGACTTCGCGGCGGTCACGGCTGATCCGAGTGTGCTCGACGCGATGCTTCGCTCTGAACGCAATCTTCTTTGGGTGCTCATTGCATTGTGTGTTGTCAATGTTCTCCTTGCTGTGTGGCGACCGCGACTGTCAATCAAGGTTCGCTAAACGCGTTGTTCGACTTGTCGAACCGCAATCAATAGTCGCGTAATGGTTTCCGCGCTTGCTATCGACGAGTCGCGCTACGTAGACCAAGGGTTAACGCTGCAAGCGCTTGAATCATATGCAACTATTTCACTTCTCTATAGCGGAAACCTTGCATCATTCTTGGTTTTTACGCCATTAGAATAATTTAGCGGTGAAGGGCCCAACGCACGGGTAAGGATCACCGCCAAATTCAAGGAGGTTTTATGCGACGAGTGATAGCAATGTTGGCGTGTTCTGTAACCGCGCTTTTCGCGGCAGGTACAGGCGCGCAGAATATTTCGATAGCAACCGGTGGGACAGGTGGCGTTTACTACCCGATGGGGGGCGGCATGGCCGCTGCGTTGTCTAAATATGTACCGGGCTTGCAGGCTACGGCCGAGGTGACTGGCGGCTCCGTTGACAACCTTAAATTGATTGGCACTGGCAAGCCGTATATCGGCTTTTCGATGGCGGATGCGAGCCTTGACGCTTACAAGGGCGAAGACAAGTTCAAAGGCCATCCCGTGCCGCTGCGCACCTTGATGGTGTTGTACCCCAACCGTATGCATGTCGTTACCGTCGATGGACGTGGCGTCAACACGATGGCTGACCTGAAAGGTAAACGCGTATCGACGGGCTCACCCGGTAGCGCCACCGAAGTCATGGCCTTTCGTGTGCTCGAAGCCGCCGGGTTGGACAAAGATCGTGATGTGAAGCGCGAGCGACTCGGTGTCGCTGAATCGGTCAACGCCATCAAGGACGGGAAGATTGACGCGTTCTTCTGGGTGGGCGGCTTGCCAACCGCAGGCGTCACCGATCTCGCCAACACGCCGAACACAAAGTTAAAGCTGATCGACCATTCCAATCTGGTTGCGGCAATGAACAAAAAGTACGGGAATCTGTATGTGGAGGATGTCATCCCGAAGATTGCCTATCACGGCATGGATTCGGACAACAAGCAAGCGACCGTGATGAACATTCTGGTCACCAATCAAAGCATGGATGACAAGACGGCTTATAACATCGTGAAGACGTTGTTCGACAAACGCGACGACCTGATCGCTGTGCACAAAGAGGCAGCGAACTTCAAGCTTGAGAACCAGAAAAATTCAGCCTCGCCGATTCCGTTTCATCCGGGCGCTTTGAAGTACTTCGCGGAAAAAGGCGTGAAGATGAACTGACGCGCCCATGGACTGGCTGGCGCTGCGCCTGTCGCGGCCCAGCCGTCTGCCGACATTTTTTTGCTGCGTATGAGCTGCATACGCAAACAATGCACTGAATCGGGGAAGCGCGAGCGTTATGAGTGAAGCTATCGAAAAAGGAGCAACCGCAGCAGCGGTCGTGAGCGAAGAGGCGCTGCGCAAAGCAGAGCTATACGTCGAGGAAGAGGAAGGCGCAGCCAATCACATGAAGGGATGGCTAGGCGCATTCCTGACCATCGTTGCGGTGGTGATGTCGCTGTTTCATCTCTACACGGCGTATGCCATCGTTCCAACGCAGACCCTGCGACCGATACACGTTGCGTTCGTGTTGTTCCTGACCTTTTTGATGTTTCCGATCGCTGCGCGGTTTCGCCATCGCATCATGTGGTGGGACTGGATTGCGGCGCTGCT
>JBBRGY010000123.1:0-8318 GCA_038223495.1 Burkholderiales bacterium
GAGCGTAGGTTTGGCGTAGAAACCTGTTGCGGGCGCTTCTGCCGCGATGCTTCCTTGGGCAATGATTCGCAAGTTTGCAGACTTGGCGTCGCTCAAAAATCCAGCCACTCGTTCCAGCTGACTCGCGCGAATCAGCGGGCCAACGTCCAGGTCCATCGCGGCGGGACCAACCTTTAGCGCTACGATCCGTTGACCGACCGCTTCGAGCACGCGCTCATACGCGCTCGCTTCCACCAGCAGCCGCGATCCGGCGCTGCACGTCTGTCCGGCGTTTTGGATGATGGCGTTGACGATGACGGGGATGGCTTCATCGAGATTGGCGTCAGCGAAGACGATTTGCGGGCTCTTGCCGCCGAGTTCCAGCGTGACGGGAACGTGGCGCTTGGCTGCGCTTTGCGCGATGATCGTGCCGACCCTGGCGCTGCCGGTGAAGCTGATGTGATCGATGCCAACCGCTTCAGCCAATGCTTGTCCCGCTTCGTGTCCATACCCAGTAACGATATTGAGCGCACCGTCCGGAAAGCCGCACGCCGCTGCAAGTTCAGCAATTCGCAGCAAGGACAGGCAAGCGTCCTCCGCAGGTTTCACAACGCACGCATTACCCGCCGCAAGCGCGCCACCGACCGAACGCCCGAAAATCTGCAGCGGGTAATTCCACGGAATGATGTGTCCCGTCACGCCGTGCGGTTCGTAGAAGCTCATCACCGAGAAACCGGGCGTGTACGGGATGGTGTCGCCGTGCAGTTTGTCGCACGCGCCAGCGTAGTACTCGAAGTAACGCGCTACTGCGATAGCGTCCGCTTTCGCTTGTTTGACGGGCTTGCCGCAATCGCGCATTTCCAGATGCGTTAACTCGTCATGATGCGCGAGGATCGCGTCCGAGAGTTTGTGTAGCAGGCGACCGCGCTCCATCGGTGCAAGGCGGCTCCATGTGCCACCGTCTGCGGCTTTGCGAGCGGCTGCGACTGCTTTGCGAATATCCTCTGCGTTGCCGCGTGCGAGGTGCGCGAACACCTGACCATCGCTGGGATCGAGCACTGGAATGGATTCGCCGGAGCTGCCGGCGACGCGTTGGTTGTTAATGAAATGTGTAGTCATGGCAATTGGAATGGGCGGTCGAAGCTTGAAGCCGCGTCACGCGATAATCATCCTGATCGCGTACTTGGCGTGAGTCAAGAGAATAACTGAGGCTGATTTGAACGCTGTAATCGAGACCCAATTTCCGGACATCCGCGCCTGGCAGCATGGCAATACTGGACTGCCCTACGTTTGGCGATTCGCCAGCGACGTTGCGGGGCCGCATGTTTGCGTGACCGCGCTTGTGCACGGCAACGAAGTGTGCGGCGCGATTGCGGCGGACTGGTTGTTGCGTGAGCTTCAAGCGGGGCTGCTTGTGCAAAAAGGAACGCTATCAGTCGTTTTCGCAAACGTCGACGCTTATCACTCGTTTGATCGGGCGAAACCCTTTGATTCGCGTTGCGTCGATGAGGACTTCAATCGCGTGTGGGACGTGACAACGCTTCACGGCTCGCGCGATTCACGGGAGCTTCGCCGCGCGCGCGAACTGCGACCGTTCTATGACACCGTTGATCATTTAATAGACCTACATTCCATGACGGAGCCTGCACCACCCATTGGGTTGGCTGGTGATACCGAAAAGGGGTTGGCACTTGCGCATGCGGTCGGCGTACCTGCGCACATCCTCGTCGATTCGGGTCACGCGGCTGGAAAGCGACTGCGCGACTACGTTGAGTTTGGCGATGCTGTTAGCGCAAAAAGCGCGTTACTCGTCGAGTGCGGACAGCATTGGGAAGCGGCGGTGGGAGACGTGGCAAAGCAGGTCGTGTTGCGATTTTTAAATCACTTTGGCGCACTCGATAAGCAGTGGGTTGTGGCGCATCTGGACGCTGGAAATCCGCCAGCACAGCGCGTTGTCGATATCAGCACCGTGATCACGGTGAAAAGCGCTGAGTTTCGTTGGATTCGCCCGTTGCGTGGGCTTGAAGTGATTGTGGAAGCAGGAACGTTGATCGCGATAGACGGCGACGTTGAGGTACGCACGCCGCACGTCGATGCGGTGATGGTGATGCCGGTTCCGAATCCGAAAGTGGGGCAGACGGCGGTACGGATTGGGCGGTTTCGATCTCCGTAGCGGAGGCTCCGAATCACTCAATCAGTCGTTGGTCCGCTGGATCTGGGCGATCAACCCAGTAGCGTTGCCGCGCCTCACGTGCCTTCTCTATTTTGCTGATGCCGTCCACTGAGTTGAGCGTGATCGCACCATGCCAATCAGTGCGCATCACCGGAATATTGCGTTCAGCGTAGCGCGCCAAAACGCCTTCACGCGGGTGACCGAAGCGATTGCGATAGCCCGCGTTGATGAGCGCGATCTGTGGCGCGACGGCCTCGATGAATTCCGGTGTTGAAGAGGTGAGACTGCCGTGATGTGGCATGAGCAGCACGTCGCTCTTGATCATTGCGGGTGTCGTCGCGTAACGCTCAATGATGTCTGCTTCGCTCGTCGCTTCAACGTCGGCCGTTAGCAGTGCGCTGAATCGCGGCGTGCTGACTTTCACCACGCAGGAGCGGTCATTGGTTTTGAGTTTGGCTTCCTGGTAGTTGTCCACATCGGGATGCAAGACGTCGAAGCGCACGCCGTCCCATGTCCATGATTGGCCTGCTGCGCAGCCGAGCGCTTTGACATTGCGCTCGTTGGCGGTTTTCACAATATCGGCTTCGGCAAATACGGAGGTGAGCATCCAGTCGACAGGCAGGCTCTTCAACAGCGAATTTGCACCGCCGCTGTGATCAATGTCGAGATGACTGACGACGAGGCCATGAATGTGCGCCGATTCAGCCGCTCGCAGGTACGGCGCGATCAGCCGCGAACCGGCGTCGCTCGCGTCAGTCCAGCGTGGGCCGGTGTCGTAGACCATCGTGTGTCGGGCGGTTTGCACCACGGCTGCGGTGCCTTGCCCGATGTCAAGTACGGTGAGAGTAAATTCGCCGTCCACCGGACGCGCTGGCGTGATCGCAAACAACGGTACGCACCACACGAGTCCAAGCCAGCGATACGGCCAACCGCGTGGCGCGAGCAATACGAGACTGCCGAGTAACGCCAATGCTACCGTCCACCACGGTGGCGCATGTTGCGACCAAAGCGGCGTCGGCAACGTCATGAGCCATTGCAAGCCGACGGCGAGCCAGGTAACGAGCTGATGCGCGATGGTCAACAGCAGATCAAGCGGCACGACGAGCCAAAGCAGCGTCAGCGGCACCACGAGCATGGTGATGAGCGGAATCGCCACCGCATTGGCAATCGGCCCGACCAGCGAAACTTGTTGAAACAGCGCAATCGACAGCGGTGCAAGGCCAATCGTTACAGCCGCTTGGGTGAGCAGTAGTGTGTGCCACCACGGTCGCTCGCCGACGCGTCCGACGGTGACGTACATCAGCATGGCGACTGCCATGAACGAGAACCAGAAACCGACGGCGAGCACTGCCCACGGATCGATCACGAGCACCACGACGAGTGACCACGAAAGGATGAGCCACGGCGATAGCGAGCGTCGTAGCATCAGCGCGAGCGCTGCGGTCGCGAGCATGTAGCAGGTGCGTTGTGCGGGCACCGCAAACCCCGATAACGCCGCATAGGCAATAGCGACAATCGCGGCGACAATGGCTGCGGCGAGTTGCGCTGGCATACGCGATACCAGCCGCGGCGAGCGACGCCATATCGCAAAAACCGCAAGCCCAATCCACGTCGCAAACAGCGTGACATGTGCACCGCTAATCGAGAGCAGATGCGACACCGCGGTCGCGTTAAACAACGCCCAATCAGATTCGGCAATCGCGCGCTGATCGCCAAGTGCCAACGCGACGAGCACACCTGCATAGCGCTGATCCTTGAGGGCGTTTTGCATGCGTTCGCGCAGCCGATCGCGCAGCTGATTGAGGTAATCAATCGGTCGACCCGCGTTAGCTGCGAGACGGCGATTCGGTTCATCACCACGCACAGAACCTGTCGCGCGCACTTCGTTTTCCAGCATCCAGGCTTCAACGTCGAAGCCATTTGGATTGCTGTAGCCATGCGGGCGCTTCAGGCGCACCGTCAATTGCCAGCGCTCTCCTGCGTGAATCGTCGGCAGCGGTTCGCCTTGCAGCTCTTTGCTGGTCGCTTTGTACCAACCGAGCGCGATGCGTGGAGGAACAACTGCTTTCGGGGTCAATACACGCTCGACTGCGAAGGCGAAACGTACACCTTGCGCATCGTTTTGCGGCAACTCGTCAATGACGCCGACGAGTTCAATGTCACGGCCTTCCCAAGCGCTGGCCAGCACTTGCGACATGCGCAAATCCGCGCGCAGCAGCGCGAAGCTCGCGCCCAAAACAAGCGCGACAGAAAGTACCAGCCAAGCGGTCGATCGGGATTTTCTAAATAGTAGAAAAGTACCCGCGACTAACGCGAAGCAAACCATTGAAGCGCTGATCCAGCGCGGCGGCAATTCTGGCGCAGTTTGCGCGAGGCCAACGCCAATTGCGAACGCGCAAAGCGCAAAAACGGTTCGCACGGCTGGACGTTTGACTGGCGGCGCTACTCCGCCTTCCAGTGCCCTGATTTGCCGCCTTCTTTTTCCAGAAGGCGCACGGCCGAAATGGTCATGCCGCGATCCACCGCTTTACACATGTCATAAATCGTCAGGAGACCCACGCTGACAGCGGTCAGCGCTTCCATCTCCACACCCGTACGGCCAACGGTTTCAGCGGTTACTTCAATGTGAACGCTTGACGTCGGCGCGTCAACGGTGAATATGACCGCAACTTTGGTCAGCGGAATCGGGTGCGCCAGAGGGATCAAATCGGCGCAGCGCTTGGCGCCCTGAATCGCCGCGATTCGTGCGATGCCGAGCACATCGCCCTTTTTGTGCGTTCCCGCTTCGATGAGCGCCAGTGTCGCGGGCTGCATCGCAATCGAACCTTCAGCCCGCGCCACGCGTTTAGTCTCAGCTTTGCTGCCGACATCGACCATATGCGCCTGTCCGGAGGCGTCGAAATGTGTAAGCGTTTGTAACGAATTGGTCATGGCGAATAGTGAAGCTGTCTTTACAAAGGAACTGGAAGCGTAATTCGGCTATCTTAGCAACATGCCAAAACCCATCCCGACGCCCGTACGCCGCCCAAATTCGCCAGTTTTGCCGGTTTTGCGCCGTGAATCTGCAACGCGCTCGGTGGTCTCGACGCTGACAGCCCTGTCGTTGTTGTTGCCAGGTTTTGCGCAGGCTCAAACCAATTTGCCTGAACTAGGGGACAGCTCTGGGGTGCTGGTGACCGCGCAGGCCGAAAAAAAAATGGGTCTGGAGGCGATGCGTGAGCTGCGCGCCAGCGGCGCGTATTTGCAGGACCCGGAGGTCAACGCCTACCTGAACGACCTGGGCGCGCGCATCCTTAACGCCAATCCGAGTATTCGCGAGAAGTTCGAGTTTTTTGCGGTGGCCGATGCTGGTGTCAACGCCTTTGCGATGCCCGGTGGCTACATCGGTGTCAACATGGGTCTGGTGCTCATCACGCAATCCGAGAGCGAACT
This sequence comes from Burkholderiales bacterium, assembly GCA_038223495.1. Lineage (GTDB taxonomy): Bacteria > Pseudomonadota > Gammaproteobacteria > Burkholderiales > Casimicrobiaceae > Casimicrobium. The sequence continues at coordinate 5,585 of JBBRGY010000123.1, forward strand.
CGCCAGCGTGATCTAACATGAAATGGCGCACGTCACGCAGAAGCACTATGCACGCATGATGGACGATCAGCGTAAAAACGCGTGGATGGGCATCGCGGGAATCGCTGCGGCAGTGCTCGCGGCGAAGGCCGGCAACGGGGATGCGGCGCAAGGCGTGCTGCTCGGATCTCAGGCCGCGATGGTGCAAAACTACCTGAATTTCTCGCGCGAGAATGAGCGCGAAGCGGATCGCGTCGGCTTTCAATACTTGACGCATGCGCAGTTTGATGCGGGCGCAATGGGTACGTTTATGGAGCGTTTGCAACGCGCCAGTTCGATTAGCGACACAGGGGCCGTGCCCGGTTACATGCGCACTCATCCCATCACCGTGGAGCGGATTGGCGATGCCCGCGCGCGCGCCGCGAACGGCGATTTCAAACTGGCACGGGAGAGCACGGACTTTCATTACGTTAGGGCGCTGCTGCGCAGCTACGTGGGCGAACCGAAAGCGGCAGTGACTTTTTTCGAATCGGCGCTGGAAGAAAAAAAGTACGCATCTGAGGCTGCCACTCGCTACGGGTTGATCGCCTCACTGATGCGGCAACGGGATTTTGTGCGGGCCAAACGCGAACTCGCGGTACTCGAATCGGCGGGCGTTAAACATCCGATGATCGCTGCGATGCACGGGCAAATTTTGATCCAGAACGACGAGATATCTGCGGCGGTGAAATTCTTCGAGCAGGCAATTGTTGAGTTCCCGAATCATTGGCAATTGCACTACGATTTACCCGAAGTTTTGTTGCGCAACAATCAACCCAAACGCGCGCTCGCTTCGGTGGAGCGGAGCCTCGCCAAACGACCGGATGACGTGGCATTGCTCGAACTCGCCGCGCGCGCCAGCGCCGAGTCGGGCCTGAAAATGAAGCAGCATCGCTTCCTGGGTGAACAGTACGCCCGCATGGGGAATCTGCGCGGTGCGCTCGACCAGTTCGAGCTGGCGTCAAAGGCGGGCGATGGCGATTATTACGAGGCGAGCTACGTCGAATCGAGAGCGCGCGAAGTCAAGCGCGAGATTCAATTGCAGGCGAAAGACAAGAAGTATTTGTTCGATTAGCTTTTGCGTGAAATGGCGGTTGCATTTGGGCTAAAGCCTCATTTGATAAAAAGTCGACTTTTGATTAAATGCGATGCTAGCCCCTGAGAAAACGTCTTTTCGTGAAAAAGCTGATGGTTAAAATGACGCTGATTTTGCCGGATTTTTTCTAACGCCGACGCGGCGAATACACAGATTTACGAAACGAGATACGGATATGAAAAAAGAAAATGGCTGGGTTCGCGCGGGGCTGATTACGTTGGCAATTGCGATTCTCGGTGGTGGCGGTTGGTGGTGGTATCGCAGCACGCAGACCGACGCGACTGGCGCGGACAAATCTGGCGCTAATGCGTCTGCCGATGCTAAAGGCGGTCCGCCGGGTGCGGCGGGTGGTCGTGGTCGTACCCCTGTGCCCGCCGTCATCGATCTGGTGCGCGTGAGCGACGTACCGGTGATCGTCACCGCCATTGGCACCGTCACCGCGCGCTCAACCGCTGCGGCGCGGGCCCGCGTCGACGGCCTGTTGCAAAGCGTGTCATTTCGCGAAGGGCAATTGGTGCGTGCGGGAGAGGTCATGGCGCGCATTGATCCACTGCCATTTCAGGCGGCGCTGCAATCCGCTCAGGGGCAGCTTGCCAAGGATCAGGCGCAGATCGATTCGGCCAAGCTCGACCTCGTGCGCTATCAAAAATTACTGGAGCAGGACAGTATCGCCCGCCAGCAAGTTGAGGCGCAGGCAGCGCTGGTGAAGCAGCTTGAGGGCACGTTGTTGGGCGACCGCGCGCAAGTGTCCACCGCCCAATTGAACTTGGGCTACACCGAAGTTAAGGCACCGATCACCGGTCGCACAGGGCTGCGTCAGGTTGACGCTGGAAATATGGTGCGCTCGTCCGACACCAACGGCATCGTTGTGATCACTGAAGTGCAGCCGATTACGACCGTGTTCTCGCTGCCGCAGGAGATTCTGCCGTCCGTTCTCGCAAAAATGGGTCGCGACACCAAAGGCGCGCCGAAATTGTCGGTACAAGTTCTAGACCGCGATGGCCGCACTGTGCTCGACACCGGTGAGCTTTTAGCCGTGGACAACCAGATTGATTCGGCGACTGGAACAGTCAAGCTCAAAGCCGTGTTCCCGAACAAAAACAACGCGCTTTTCCCGAATCAGTTCGTCAACATGAAGCTGGAGCTTGAGCGACTCGACGGCGCAATCACGGTTCCGCAAAGCGCGGTGCAACGCGGTGCACCGGGCACTTATGTGTACGTCGTAACGCCTGACAAAAATGCGAGTCTGCGCAAAGTGCAGCTCGGCCCGGTAACGGGAGATCGCGTGGTGATTTCTACCGGACTTAAAGAAGGCGAATCGATTGTGATCGACGGCGCAGACAAACTGCGCGATGGCGCGGCGGTGACCACGGTGCAAGCGGCTCCGGCACCTGCCCAACGCGGCCCACGTGGCGATCGCGCGAAGCAAGGCGGCGCTGCGTCCGGCGACGGTAAAGCACCCGCAGCGAGCGCCACGCCAGCCAACGCAGGCAGCCCGGCAGCAGGGCCGCCAGCGGGTCCGCCGACTAAAGCCAGCGAAGCAAAGTCGACCCCGCCTGCATACGCAGCGGGCACGGACGCCCCTAAAAAATCCTGGACAGAAATGACGGACGCCGAAAA
>JBBRGY010000124.1:0-8241 GCA_038223495.1 Burkholderiales bacterium
ACCGGTGTAGTCAGTGAAACGCATGAGAACGCGCACTCGCTCTCCCGGCATGACGATCACGACATCCTTCCAGCCTTCGTCGACCAGTCCGGCCCGCATGGTGTCGTAGACGGAGGCCATGCGCCGATCCTGCAAGCGCTCAATCACTCTGAATTGAAGGTTGTGCACATGCATGGGATGGGACATTGGGCCGGAGACGTTGGCGAACTCCCACACCTCGGTGGTGCCGAGCCTGACAATTTCGTCCTGAGCCACCGCAGTCATATCGAAGGTGCGGTCGTTGAGGGTCGTACCGCCCATGCCCATGCCCATCCCCATACCCATGCCAAGGCGTATGGTGCGCGGCGCGTTGCGATTGACCGCGTCCTCGATACGTGGCCAGGAAATGCTGCTCAACATGGTGGGGAGGGGACGTGCTTTCGCTCCTGCCCGGTCCACACGCACTTTAAGCACTTCGAACTCGGCGCCATTCGCGAGCCCGCTGTTTCCGCGCATGCCCGGCCCCATTCCCATTCCCATCCCCATCATGCCGCCGCTGAACGACAGGCTGCGCAACACACGTTCGGTGCCGAGTTTTTCGGAGCTGAAATCTAGCCAAAGCTCGACGCGCTCGGCCGGCGCCAGCATCACGTAGGGCTTGTCGACCGGTCGCTCCAGCAGGCCACCGTCCGCGCCGATCACGGTTAGCGGACGGCCGTCAGCCCACGCGAGCTTGTAAAAACGCGAGTTCGATCCATTCAGCAGTCGGACACGGTAGGCGGTGGCGGCCACGCGCTCAACATGATCAAGGCGCCCGTTGACAAGGATCCGGTCACCCGTAAAGCCCATCATCATGTCCATCGGGTTGCCGGAATAAACCAGCTGGTTGCCCCCATCGAAGCGCCGGTCCTGAAGGACCCAAGCGCGTTCGAACTCGCCGCTTGGCAGGCCAGCGCGTTCGTCTTCGTCATCGTCGACGATAAACAGTCCCGTGAGCCCACGGTAGACCTGAACCCCAGTGCGCCCGTGCGGATGTGGATGGAACCAGTAAGTGCCAGCGCGGTTATCGACGACGAACTCGTAGACAAAGCGCTGGCCGGGCGCGATTGCGTACATCGGATGTCCGTCCATCTTCTGCACGATGTGCAACCCGTGCCAATGCACGATGGATTCCTCCGGCAATTCATTCTTGAAAAAGATGCGCACCCGCTGCTGATTGCGGGCCCGGATCACCGGAAACGAACTTCCTGGCAACGTCGTAAATGCGTTCGGGCTGCCTTTGAGCACCTTACCCGTAAACTGCCAAAGACGAGTCGGCGCGCCCGGCAGCAACTGTTGGGTGCCCGCAGCCGCATTTAGCTCCAGCTCCACGTCTGGATTGAAAGCAGCACTCGGCTCCGGCGACAAACTCATGCCAGTGCTGTGTGTGCTGGCCGCACTCCACGCATCAAATGCCGAGAGCGCCATGCCGCTGGCAGCGAGGCCAATAAAGCGACGCCTGCTGTCGCGTATTTCAGGGATTGCCTGCTTGAGAATCTCGGTGCCTTGCATGATTAAGCTCCTTTGTTTCACTGACAGAATGAGGTCGAACACATTGCCAACGATGAGGCGGCTGCTGGCGAACCCGCCGACAAAGCTGGCAAGCAGGCGAACGGCAGCTCGAAGCCCGATACCGCGTTGATCGCCGATCAATCGGAGCCGACCTCGCCTTAAGTCAGAGTGTGAAGCTGGATCGCGTCAGCGGGATTGATAAAGGTCAGCCAGTTGGCGGAAATCTCGTCGCCTTGGGTGCTATTGAATGTTTCGGAAAGCACCGCAGCCCGCGCGTTAAGGCATGGCTCCTGCTGAACGCTGATCGACGTATCGAGCGTGAGCATGAAAGCTTGACGCCATCACGACTGTTACACCACCCACAGGTGGGATCACCGGAACAGTCAAGCGGCACGCTAGCAAGGGCATTTGTCGCAGATTCCCTTACCGTCGTATTGCCAGTGAAACAACAGGGGTCGGGTCTATTTTTCGATCAAGATGACCATCATCTATAAGCCACAATGACCGTGGCACTGGGGCTAGATGCTGTTTTAATCAAAAGTCGACTTCAATGACAAATCGTATTCAAGCCCTTATGCAGCGGTCGTTTTAACCATCAGGTTGCTGAGTCGAATCGTAGCCAACCTTCCGCGCGCGGCGCAATCGCTTTCAACCGTAAGTCATTGATTTGTTTGTGTGTGCAGTTTTAACCAGAGGAATCGTCGTTGCGGAAATCGGGGCGAGACGCTCCTGCGGTGGCATCTGTGACGCTTGCCCTATCCGACGGCGCGAATCCTGCGCCTTCGTACAACGAACATGATTTAAAGGCTCAACAAAAGGCGTCTCTAAATTCGCACCAAACGCTTTTGCCGCGGTTCAAAATGATGGCCAAGATGACATAAATTTGCCATGTCGATTTATGAATAACCGTAGCCGGGTTACACGTCGAAATCGACACGCTGCAGCTCCGTTTGGCCGCGCGATCGCAGGCTGGTGATCTTCTGCGCCGGCGGCAGCGCGGCGAAACCATTACGCTGCCACACTCAAGCATGATGCCAAACGTCCGTCAAATTGCCAGGAACTTCGCATCACAGACGCTAATCGGTCATGGCGCATCGTGCGTTGCATCGACCACTTACCATCGTGAATTGGATGTGTTCGTAAAATCGACGAAACAATCTCCAAAGGTCGTTATCGCGCTTTGCAAGCAACGATTAGCGCTGCACGTCAACTCAACGCAATAAAAGGAGCCGTCATGAACAAAAAATCGCAGGCCAAACTACAAGCGGCCGATTGGCGGCTCGGCGACGCGCAAGACTTTTTGCAGATCACGGAGCAGGAGCTGATGCTGTTGCAAATAAACGAGTCGCTGAGTCAAGCCAAACCGTCCGCACGATGCGAACGCGCCAGAAATTGACACAACCCGAACTCGCAAAACGCGTGCATTCCATTCAAGCCGGTTTGGCACGCATCGAAGGCGCAGATGCATCCCTGACAGCCGACCTGATGCTGCAAGCGCTGATTGCTACCTGGGCTAATCGCAAAGAATTTAGTAACGCTTTGCAGCTATGAGGTCTGGCGCGCGCGACATGAATCGCTTGCTTCTTTGCGCAACTTGAACCCGACGTTTTGCGTGCTCGCTTGCTACCTTGGCGAACTTGTTTCTTGCGCGCAGCACAGTGAGTCACTTTCCTGTGCGTCTGCATCCCGTAGTACGCTACAGCTTATCCTTAGCAAACGTCTGCCGTCGCAAAATGATAATCAGCAAAATTAAGCTACGTAACTGGAAAAATTTTCGTGAGGCGGAAGTACGGCTCAGAGAACGCGTGTATGTGATTGGGCCAAACGCATCCGGTAAATCTAATTTCCTTGACGTCATTCGTTTTCTTCGTGACATCGCAAAGACCGAGGGTGGCGGTTTCCAAAAAGCAGTCAAAGATCGCGGCGGCATTACCAAACTTCGAAGTTTGGCTGCCCGAAAAGATCCGTCCGTGCTGGTTGAAGTTGAACTTGCGTCGGACCCCGAGTCACCCCCAAAATGGCTTTACTCGCTTGAGTTCAAGAATGAAGGCAGTGGATTGCGCCGGGCTATGGTTAGCAAGGAAATTGTCACTGACCTTATTGCTGGCAAAGTAGTTTTATCTCGACCTGATGCGAAAGACAAAGTTGACGGCGACAGACTTACGCAAACCGCGTTGGAACAAATTAGTGACAATCAAGCATTTCGAGAAATCGCGGAATTTTTTGGTGCGGCAACTTATTTGCACTTAGTTCCTCAGCTTCTGAAGTATTCCGAGTTGCTCGGCGGCTACAAGCTTGAGAACGATCCGTTCGGCCAAGGATTTCTCGAAAACGTCGCCAAAACCACAGAAAAAACTCGCAAGTCTCGGCTGAAACGAATGGGGGAGGCCTTGCGCGTGTGCGTGCCAAACATGCAAGAGCTTCAGTTTGAACGAGACCAGATTACTGGGCGTCCGCACTTGGAAGCAAGATTTGAACATTGGCGGCCCGGTGCTGGCTGGCAGCGCGAAGACCAATTTTCGGATGGCACTCTTCGTTTGCTTGGAATTATGTGGAGTCTGTTGGAGGGCGATTCCGTCTTACTTTTGGAAGAGCCCGAGCTATCGCTAAATGAAGACATTGTCGGACGCATACACAAGCTAATTTGGGATATGCAACGATCCGCTAAACACCGCCGACAGGTATTCATTACGACACACAGTAACGCACTACTTTCCGACAAAAGCATCGATCCTCGAGAGGTGCTGAGGCTTGAGCCTTCAACCAACGGCACGGCGATTCATGAAGCGACGACTGAGGAGAAAAACCTCATATCGAGCGGGTATTCCATCGCGGAAGTGCAACTTCAGAAAGTAAAGCCGAAGAACATCGAACAACTAATCCTCTTCTAACAAACGTGGACTGTTTGATCGTCTTCGAGGACGCGCCGAGCGCAGCGGTCGTGACTCGTTTACTCAGCGTGTATGCGCCCACATTGGTCGTGACTCAGCAATTTCACGCAAAGAGTTTCGGGCAAATTAAGTCCAATCTGTCGCGATTCAAAAACGCCTCCAACGTGCTCCCACACATCGTGCTCACTGACCTCGATCAGTATGTATGCGCAAGCGAATTGCTCCAAGACTGGAACGTTTTGCCGCTACACGAAAATATGTTGTTTCGCATTGCCGTTCGTGAAGTCGAAGCATGGCTGCTTGCGGACGGCACCGGAATTGCTTCGCTGCTCTCAATATCTCAAAATAAAGTGACGACAACACCAGACGACTTGTTTGATCCTAAACAAACTCTAGTCAATTTGGCACGAAAGAGTCGATCACGCCGCTTTGCGAGCGAATTTGTTCCAGCTTCAGGATCAGCAGCGCAGATCGGTCCGCTTTACAACGATCATTTGTGCCGTTTTGCCAGAGAAAGGTGGAACGTTCAGAGCGCTGTCGAGTCCTCGCCAAGTCTGAATCGTAGCGTTGCCAGATTGCAGCAATTTGCCGCTCAGTTAAAAAGTTAGGATAGGTGTTGCCGCCAATGGCAGGCCTACCGCGAGGCGACCAGGAGTAGTCCTCCCTCGCAAGCACACAAGTAAGCTCATTGCCGCCGTCGAGAACCATGCCCCGGTGCGAATTAGGTACTTCGTCACCACCCCAACCCCAAACTAACCCCCGCCAACCAACTCCGCCCCGCCGCCGGTTCAAAGTATCTGCGGTTCGCTTCGTTGACGATTACGGTGCCTGCGTAGGTTTTGCCGCTCAGGTTGTCGCCGCGCAGGAATGCGCTTAAGCGCGCTTTGCCCCATTGCTGCTGCACGCCGATGCGTGCGCCTAAGAGCGTCACGGCGTTGACTGATTCGTCGCCGATGTCGTTGGCGATGATGCGGCCCTGATGCTTGACCTCGGCGGCGAGGTAGACGCCACTGGTGTGCGTCCACTTCAGTTCGGTCCATGCGGCGCGGTTTGGCACGCCGGGCAGGCGGTTGCCTGCTGCAACTTGCACGGACGGCACGGTGCAGGGTGGCGCGCCGCAGGTTTTGAAGCTGTCGCGATAGGTTGCGTCGAGCGTGTTGGCGGCGAGCTCCCATTGCAGGCCTTTAACCCATTGATCGAGTTGCGCACGGGTGGAGAGCTCTATGCCGCGGCGCTGCGTGCGGCCTGCGTTGGCGAAGGCGGAGCGGCCGCCGCTGTTGGAGATGACGACGATTTCGTCCTTCGTTTTTGTGTCGAACAGGGCGAGCTCGGCGGTGATGCCGTCGCGGCGCCACTTTGCGCCGATCTCAACACTATCGCTGCGCGCGGGCAGCAGCGACAGATTGAGGCCAGTGGCGGGCACGCGGCCCGGCGGTCGGTAGGCAAGCTCGTTCAATGTGGGCGTTTCAAGACCGCGTCCTGCGCTGGCGTAGAGCGACAGTGCGGGCATCACGCGCCAGTTCACGCCGACCGATGGCAGCACCGCGCTGTAGCGAACGCCGCCGCTATCGTCGCCATTACCCGGGACGATGTATTTGTCCGCGCTCACCAGCTTGACGTTGCTCGCGCGAACACCAGCGTGGATGCTGGCCTCGGGTAACCACGGCAGCACGCGCCATTCGCCTTGCGCGTAGCCGTCCGTGGAGGTGAGCTTATTTTTTTCGTCGCGGCGTAGTGCGCCCAACACTCCAAGGGTTGTGCCGCTGAAATTCTGGTAACCGCGACGGTTTTCGTTGAGGACGTCGGACGCAACGCCCACGGCCACATTGCCCCACGCGCCGGACTGCACAAAGCGCGCGTCCGCACCGTAGTAGTTGCGATCAAAGTCAATCACGCCGCCAGGTTGCGTCGCTGCCGTTTGCGTCGCGACAGGGATCGCCTGATATTGCCGCACGGCGCGCTCGCCGGTGTAGACCACCAGCTCAAGCGCTTGCGTCGCGTTCAATGCATGAAGAACGCGCGCACCGCCCTGCGTTTGCTCCAGATCTTTTCGGGTGTTGAATTGCAGCGCGAGGGGATTCACCGCACGTACATTGGCGCTAAATTCGGCGCGTGTCAAACCGAGCGGATCCTGTGCGCCGGGCAGATTGACGTGGTTACCGATAATGGTGACGTTGGTTGCTTCGCTCACCTTCACGTCGAGCTTTGCATTCGCGCCGAAGCGTGTTGCTGCGCTTTGCGGCCTTGGTCCGTCGGTATCAAAGCGATCCACCTGCGCGACGTAGCCCACTGCTCCTTCACGTCCGTTTGCTTTGATGCCGACGCGCAGCGTATCGTTCGAGCCTGCTGCGAACGTGGTGGTAACGGTGGGCGGCGAAACGCCCGATTCGGTGAACACCTGAATCACGCCGCCAGCCGCGTTGCCGTACAGCGCGGAAAACGGCCCGCGTAGCACCTCAATGCGATCCGCGCTGCCGAGCGAAAAATGCGACACCTGGCCCTGCCCGTCGGGCTGACTCGCCGGGATGCCGTCGGTGTAGAGCTTGATGCCGCGCACGCCAAAGCTTGAACGTGTACCAAATCCGCGCACCGAGAGTTGCACATCCTGCGCATAGTTGTTGCGATTTTGAGCATTCAGGCCGGGCACGCGTTGCAGCGATTCGGACAGGTTTACCTGCAACTGCGCTTCGCTGATGGCGTCAGCATCAACTACGCTGATTGCCATCGGCAAGTTGAGCGGGTCGGACGCGATGCGTGTGGCCGTGATGACGATGGGCGCGACGGTCACGGGGGCGGGCGTCTGCGCGTGCGTTGCGCCGGTGGCTAGCGAGGTGGCGATGATCAGGGGGAGTGAGTATCGGACGCGTGTAGTCAACATCTGTAAATCTTTGCTTCGAAACTCTGAATCGTGGCATGGCGCAGTGGGTAAATTAACCGTCCCGCTATGCTCTCGGGATGCATTGTCGCGCACGCGTCTTGCACAGTACATTCAACTCCCCACATCTTCATCGAAATCTACAGGCAATACTCATGGACAATCTCGATCTCGACGTACTCAAAACAGCGCTCGCATGGACCGATGCGGGCCGACGCGCCACGCTCGGCACTGTCGTGCGCACGTGGGGCAGCGCGCCGCGCCCCGTTGGCGCGATGATGGCGATTCGCGATGATGGACAGGTGATTGGCTCCGTATCCGGCGGCTGTATCGAAGATGACTTGATCGCGCAGGTGAAGGACGGAAAGCTTGCCGCGCGATTGCCAGAAGCAGTGACTTACGGCGTCGCGGCGGATCAGGCGCAACAGTTCGGTTTGCCGTGTGGCGGCACAGTACAAATGGTGCTGGAACCGATTACGCCGCTGTCTGATATTCGTGGCTTGCTGGCCGACCTCGAAGGTCACAAAATCGTGAAGCGCACGCTTGATATGACTACGGCGGTCACGCGTCGCAATATCGCGATTGGCGCGGACGTGCTGCGTTTTGACGAAAAGACGCTCACGACGATTCACGGGCCGAAATATCGCTTGCTGATCATCGGCGCGGGCCAGCTTTCGAAGTATCTGGCGACGATGGCGATCCCGCTCGACTATCAAGTCACGGTCTGTGATCCGCGCGATGAATATCAGGAGCAATGGCACGATTTGCCACAAGTCACGATGACCAAAGAGATGCCAGACGACACGGTGATCGCCATGAATCTGGACCGCAACAGCGCAGTGGTGGCGCTCACGCATGACCCGAAGCTGGATGATCTGGCGCTGATGGAGGCGCTAAAGTCTCCCGCGTTCTACGTCGGCGCATTAGGGTCGAAAGGCAACAACG
>JBBRGY010000125.1:0-8183 GCA_038223495.1 Burkholderiales bacterium
TTCGCGCGATAACCAGCCCGAATGAGACCCGCCAGCGCCCCAGAACTTAAAGCTCACTATCGCGAGAATCGCAGCTACCAGCCATTGCCAGGCCATCGCCACCGCCACGATTTTGGCGCGATTGAAGCGATCCGCTACATAACCAGCGACTAACGTAAAAAGCAACACCGGCGCGAATTGATACAACCCGACCAGCCCTAAATCCCAAGCGTTGCCCGTCAAATCGTACATCTGCCAGCCAACCGCGACCATTAACATCTGGTTCGCAGCAGTGCCCGCCAACCGTGTAAACCAGAAGCGCAGAAACGCATGTTGCTGCAAAAGGTCAGAAAATTTCGGCTCAGACATCGCTTGCCAGCATAGCAGTGGCAGGAACCTGAATGTTTGTACTAGAGCCCACTACGATAGCCTTGCAACATGATTCATCTCGGCAAGACAATTGGTAGCAGCGGCGGGCTCACCGTCGCCACGTACAACATTCATAAAGGCTTTTCTCACTTTAACCGGCGCATGGTCGTCCATGATTTGCGTGATCGGCTGCGCATGATGGGCGCGGACATCATGTTTCTGCAGGAGGTCGTCGGGCACAACGCCCGTCACGTCGACGCACATCCGAAATGGCCTGAAGCACCGCAGCATGAGTTTCTCGCAGAGACTCAGTGGCCGGCTGCGGCCTATGCAAGAAATGCGGTGTATGCGCATGGCCATCATGGCAACGCGATTCTGTCGCGATATCCGCTGATTCGCTGCGAGCACGAAGACATTTCGACCAATAGCGTCGAGAAGCGTGGCTTGCTTCACGCGGAAATCGAAGTGCCTGGCTGGCCACAAAACCTGCACTGTGTATGCGTACATTTAGGTCTTTTCGGCCGCTCTCGACGGAAACAAGTTGAAGCGGTTTGCGCTCGTATTGACGCGCTGGTGCCCGATGGTGCGCCCCTGGTTTTGGCCGGGGATTTTAACGATTGGGGCCACCGTATTGGTGATCCCTTGCGCGAGCTGGAAGTGCGCGAAGTATTTGAGACGTTGCGCGGTCGACCAGCGCGCAGCTTCCCGGCGCGCATGCCGATTCTGCGACTGGACCGCATCTATGTACGTGGCTTCTCGGTGCAGAGCGTAGACGTGCATCGCGGTGCCGAATGGGCGCGGTTGTCTGATCACTCGCCACTCGCTGCGCATCTCATATTGAGTGCATGAAGTCTGCTGCGAACCGACCTTCAGCCTCCGCGAACGATGTGCGGTTGTTGTGTTGTGGCGCTGAATATTTTCCGGCGCTGATCGAGGCGATTCATGCCGCAATCGCTGAGATTCAGTTTGAAACCTACATCTTCGCCGATGACACAACAGGACAGGAAGTTGCGAAGGCATTGATCGACGCAGCCAGTCGCGGCGTATCGGTGCGGGTGGTCTATGACGGATTTGGGTCGTCGACATGGATTGGCGGGATCGACCGGCTATTGCGTGCCAACGGCGTGCAGGTCGCGGTTTTCCGCCCCGAGCGAGGTTGGCAATTGCTGCGGCGCTCGCGTTTGCGCCGCATGCATCGAAAAATTGCGGTGGTTGACGGGCGGATTGCGTTCATCGGTGGCATTAACGTGATTGATGATCTAAACATGCCGGAGCCGCGTTCTCCCAGATTTGATTTTGCGGTGTCGCTGCGAGGACCGCTCGTCGATCCGATTGAGGCTGTGACCAAAAAATTATGGAGGCGTCTGCATTATTTGCGTCTGTCAGAAGAGCTGGATGATGCGTTCCCAGATGACACACCGACCATCGCCGCACCGCAAGCCAATTCGCGTTCGGCGTGGTTTGCCGTTCGCGACAATGTCAAACATCGCCGCGATATCGAGCAAGAGTATTTGATCGCGATAGGCAATGCGAAGACCGAGATCATGCTGGCGAACGCTTACTTCGTTCCGGGTCGGCGCTTTCGTCGTGCCCTGATTGACGCAGCAGAACGTGGCGTAAAGATTCGACTGTTGTTGCAAGGACGCCAGGAGTATTGGCTTCAGCACTTTGCAACGCGTGCACTTTACGGAAACCTGTTAGCGGCCGGTGTGGAAATTCATGACTACGAGCGCAGCTTTTTGCATGCCAAAGTCGCCATCGTCGACGGCCATTGGGCGACGGTCGGTTCATCCAATATCGACCCTTTCAGCCTGCTTTTGGCGCGTGAAGCGAATGTGTTTGTTGACGACACGGCGTTCGCGTCTGAATTGAAGGAGCGTCTTGAAGCGGCCATCACAGCGGATTCACGTCCCGTCTTGCCTGCGCACTGGGAGCGGCGCTCGTGGTGGAATCGAACGCTGACCTGGGTCGCGTACGGCGTGGCGCGCGGGATGTTGGGCTTGATGGGTTATGGTCGCCATTAGGCGCTCGCTATAAGCTGTTTCCGCTACTCACGCACAGGAACGCAGTAGCTTCCTATAATCGGCTGCATGAGCGAACAAGCGCAGTTTTACCCCTCCGTGAGCGACACGAGTGCGCCGACCGGTGAGACTTCGCCTGAGCGTCAACTGAGCTCGGTTCAACTTGCCGGATTCAGCCTTCGTGATCGCGAAATCATGCGGCTATTTTTGCGCCGCCCGCCCGGCACCGGTATCCGGCTCGATATTTTGGAAGCACCGGGCGGCTCACCCGCGGCGGGTGAAGCGATCATTGACGCTAATTCGGATCTCCTGATTGGCAACGCCACGACTCCCGAAGTGCTGGCGCTGTTACGTGTGCGCGGCACGTCGGCCCCGTCGATTGGCATCGTCGAGCGTTTTGAACGTGACGCGCCGTTCTACCAAGTGGCGCAAGACGGACAACTTTTGTTCTCGCTTGCGCAAGCGATTAATCGCATTCGTGGTGGCTGGATGCCGCCGGTTTTGGGCAACACTGAGTTGAGCGAATCGTCCGAGGCGACGACGGTTGCGAGGGACCTGTCGGTAGCGCCGACGGTCAAAGTGCAAAGTCAAGAAGTCCCCGTCAGCGCACCTGTTGTGTCGCCAACGGCGGCTCCAGTCACGCCCGCGACGATGATTGCCACTACGGCGGGTCTGCCCTGGCAGCGTGCGCGCAATATTCTGGTAGTCGACGATTCACATTTTTCGCGCGAAGCGATCTCTGCGGCGCTCGTCAAAGTAGGGTTCACAGTAGACACCGCTGCGAGTGGTCCGGTCGGTATTCGAATGGCCGGAGAAAAACATTTTGACGTCGCGCTGGTGGATTTTGAGATGCCAGAAATGTTGGGTACCGAAGTGTTGCGAAAACTCCGCGCGCTCGGCACCCACTCGCCGTCAGTACTCATCATGTTGACCTCACGCACCGGCGCTGTGGATCGGTTGCGGGCAAAATTTGCTGGCTGCGACGCCTATCTGACCAAGCCAACGCAGATGAAAGAATTTCTTGCTACCCTTAAGAATTTAGCTATCGCAGGAAAGCTGTCGCGTCAGTGAGTTCAGGCAGTTCGCAGTTCCTGAGTCGGGCGCGGCTCCTGTTGCCGTATCTGGCGCAATACAAGGCGCGCATCGCCGTCGCCCTGAGTTGTCTGGTGTTGGCAAAAATTGGTAACGTGTCGGTGCCCATTGTGCTCAAGTGGATCGTGGATCGCATGGGCGCAGACAGAGCGCTGCTGGCGGTGCCGTTCGCGCTTTTGGCGGCTTACGGTATGGCGCGGCTGTCGGTTACGCTGTTTACCGAATTGCGTGAGTTTTTCTTTGCGAGAGTTACGCAACGCGCCGTGCGTCGCATCGCGCTGGAAACCTTCGAGCATTTGCATCGCCTGTCGCTTCGATTCCACCTTGCCCGACAAACAGGCGGTCTGACGCGCGACATCGAGCGCGGAACGCGCGGCATTTCGTCGCTCATGAGTTATCTGTTGTTCTCGATCCTGCCGACGTTGATTGAGCTGGCATTGGTTGCTGGCATCCTCGCCTGGAAATACGACTGGACGTTCGTCACCATCACGCTCATCACGCTGATCGGTTACATCGTCTACACCATCACCGTGACGGAATGGCGCACTGCATTTCGCAAGGAGATGAACGAGCTTGATTCGAAGGCGAATTCGAAAGCCATTGACAGTTTGATCAATTACGAAACCGTGAAATATTTCGGCAATGAGCGCTTTGAGGCTGATCGTTACGATCAAAGTTTGCAGCGCTGGGAGCGCGCGGCGGTGCGCTCGCAGACGTCCCTTTCGCTGCTCAATCTCGGACAGAGTCTGTTCATCGCGACCGGCGCCAGCCTCGTGATGTGGCGGGCGATTGATGGCGTCATGAAGGGCACGATGTCGGTCGGTGATCTCGTGCTGGTCAATGCGTTTCTGATTCAACTCTATGCGCCGCTTAACTTTCTCGGTGTGATTTATCGTGAGATCCGACAATCTGCGACTGACATGGCGCGCATGTTCGGCTTGATGAGTGAGCATCAGGAGATTGCCGATCGTCCCAACGCGCATACCCTGCAACCGGATCGCGCTCGGGACGGGAATGTCAGCTTCGATTCGGTACGCTTTGCCTATGAGCCAGATCGCATCATTTTGCAGGGCGTGAGTTTCCATGTGCCAGCAGGACAAACGTTTGCTGTCGTTGGCCCGAGCGGTGGCGGCAAGAGCACGCTGGCGCGTCTGCTGTTCAGGTTTTACGACGTGACCGATGGTGCCATCCGCATTGATGGCACAGATATACGAGACTTCACGCAGACGAGCCTGCGCGCTGCCATCGGCATCGTGCCGCAAGACACCGTGCTGTTTAACGACACGCTGGAGTACAACCTGCGCTACGGTTGCCCGACCGCTGGTGACGAAGAGGTGGCCTCTGCCATTCGTGCCGCGCGGCTGGAGGCGTTTGTAGCCATCTTGCCGCAGGGCTTGCAAACGGCAGTCGGTGAGCGAGGGCTTAAATTGTCCGGTGGTGAAAAACAGCGGGTGGCCATCGCGCGCGCGCTGTTGAAGAATCCGGCGATCCTGATTTTCGACGAAGCGACCTCGGCGCTCGATAGCGAAAGCGAAAAGGCGATTCAAGCGGAGATCAAAGCGGTCAGTCGCGAGCGCACGACGCTCATCATCGCGCATCGCCTGTCAACCATCGTTGATGCCGACCGTATTCTTGTCATGGAGGCGGGACGCATTGTTGAGCAGGGCTCTCACGCGGAACTCCTGGCAGCGCAGGGACTCTATGCAAAGCTATGGGCGTTGCAGGCAGAGACGGCCGCTACGCCGGCTTTGTAGCATCGGTGCGACCCACAAGTTCTCGCGCCACAGACTGCCTGTACACATCGAACAACCACTCTCGTTTCCTCGACGCCCTCCATTAACCTGTTTTGAAGCACCTCATGATGTCTAAATCAATTGGCGCACGCTGGCTTTGGCTTGCCGTCAGCGCATTCGTACTGCTATCGCCTGCCGCGTTCGCGCAACCCACAAATCCAGCGTTTAGCGTGGGCCCAAAGGTCGAAGGAATCAGCGAATACACGCTTAAATCGAATGGCTTGCGTGTGCTGCTCTTCCCTGATGCGTCAAGCCCGAAGGTGACGGTGAATGTCACCTATCTTGTCGGCTCGCGCCATGAAGGCTACGGCGAAACTGGCATGGCGCATTTGCTTGAGCACATGCTTTTCAAATCAACGCCGAAATATCCCAAGCTCTGGCAGGACATGGCCAATCGCGGTTTCATCAACAACGGCAGCACCTGGCTTGACCGCACAAATTTCTACGAAAGCTTCACTGCCAACGATGACAACCTGAAGTGGGCCATCGAGATGGAGGCGGATCGCATGGTCCATTCCAACATCCTGCGCGAAGAGCTCGACACCGAAATGACAGTGGTGCGAAATGAGTTCGAGATGGGTGAAAACCGCCCGCAAGGCACGCTCTATCAGAAGGTCTTCGCGGCGGCGTTTCCGTGGCACAACTACGGTAATTCAACCATTGGTAATCGCAGCGATATCGAAAATGTCGGCATTGAGAATTTGCGCGCTTTCTATCGCATGTACTACCAGCCAGACAATGCGGTAATTCTGATCGCCGGTAAATTTGATGCCGATAAAACGCTGGCGTTGCTTGCTGAGAACTTCGGAAAAATCGCCAAACCAACGCGCACGCTGCCGAAACTTTGGACGGTAGAACCGACACAGGATGGCGAACGTGAGATCACGGTTCGTCGCGTGGGCGACAGTCAATTTCTGTTCTCGGCATACCGTACGCCCGCCGCCTCACACGCTGACACGCCGGCGCTGCAAATCCTGATGAACCTGATGACGATTGAGCCTTCTGGCCGCCTCTATCAGGCGCTGGTGAAAGCGAAACTGGCGGTGAGCGTCGACGTTGAGAGCGACGTGATGTTTGATCCCAGTCTCATGGGATTTTGGGCGACGTTGAGCAAGACACAATCGCTAGATCGGGCGCGAGATGTATTGTTGTCAACGGTTGAGTCGGCAGGAGACAAACCGTTTACCGAGGCCGAGTTGAATCGCGTCAAGTTGCAGATTGCGCGTGGCTACGACCAGACGATCTCCGACTCGGGACGCTTCGCCGTCTCGATGTCAGAGGCCATTGCGATGGGCGACTGGCGCTTCTTTTTCTATCAGCGCGATCGCATGGCGAAGGTCACACTGGCCGACGTTTCGCGCGTAGCCAAAGCCTATTTCAAACCACAAAATCGCACACTCGGTCGCTTCATTGCCACCGCTAAACCTGATCGCGCCGAAATGCCTGCTCGCCCTGAGCTGGCAACGCTACTTGCCGATTACAAAGGTGACACAGCAGCGACCGAGGGCGAGGTGTTTGATCCTAGCGCGGAGAATCTGGAAAAACGCATTGAGCGGTTCACGCTAGACAACGGCATGAAGGTCGCGCTACTGCCGAAAAAGACCCGCGGCAATACGGTGCAAGTTGCGCTGCGCATCGGTTACGGCGATGAAAAATTGTTATTCGGCAAACGCGCCGTTGATGACCTCGCCAGCGCGTTGCTAATGCGCGGCTCGAAAGGACTTACCCGTCAACAAATTCACGATCGGCTCGACGCGCTGCGCGCTAGCGGCGGCATCGGCCTTGGCGGTGGTGGAATGCAGACTAAGCGCCAGTACTTGAACGATCTGTTGACGTTCACCGCGCAGCTTTACAGCGGTGGTACCTTTCCTGCCGATGAGCTTGAGCTCGTTCGTAAGGAAATGATTACCGCGCTTGAGGCGTCAGCAGTGGAGCCGGACAGTCTGGCTCAAAATGCGCTTGAACGCCAGTTCTCCACTTATCCAAAGGGCGATTGGCGCTATGTAGCGACGATCCCCGAGCGCATCGCAGCCATTAAAGCCGTCACACGCCAGCAAATTATTAGCTACGCGAATGCCATGCGCGGGCTGAACCATGCCGAGATCGCGATTGTCGGTGACTTCGATCCTGTCACGGTGAAGACCGTGCTCGCGCAAGCTTTCGGAAAAAGCAAATTGCCGCAGCCATACGCGCGTGTCAGTCGTGAATACAAACAGACGGCCGTCAAACAAGAAAAGATTGCGACGCCCGATAAAGAGAACGCCACTTACATGACGCGCATTGGTTTTCCGCTGCAAGACAAAGTGGCGGACTATCCGGCGTTAGTGCTGGCCGACTTTATTGTCGGTGGCTCGGGCGGCGCGCGCCTGTTCCTGCGCGTTCGCGAGAAAGAGGGCTTGAGCTATGACGTTTTCAGCATGCTCTCGGTGCCGACGTTTTCCAACAACGCGTCGTGGACATTCGGATTTATTTCCAATCCGCAAAATGCGGCGAAGGCTCAGGCGTCGCTTAAGGACGAACTCAATATTTTGCTGCGCGGCGGGCTAACTGACGAAGAGTTTGCGCTGCAAAAGCAATCGTTGCTTGATCAGCGTAAAGTTCGTCGTACGCAAGACGCGTCGCTCGCGGCGCAACTGGTCGCCCTGACCGATGCTGATCGCACCTATGCGTTTGTGGGCGACATAGAATCGGCAATCGCCAAGCTCACCAAAGCGGACTTTGATGCGGTGCTCAAAAAATACGTGAATCCGGCGCAGTTATCGTCGGTGTTGGCGGGTGACTTCAGTAAAGTGAAGTAGACATGGCGCGTGCCGTGCACGCACCGTAAAATGGGCTTTGCCCGCACTAAGTATCGGGGGCGCGTCATCTTCATGATTGACCGCCCCTTTTTGTTTCCCCCCGATGTCCGCTGCTGTACCCACCCCCGACT